>NZ_JADDKI010000009.1:0-2438 GCF_015356725.1 Dietzia sp. SYD-A1 | reverse complement strand
GTCCGGGGGACCGACGACCCGGGCGAGGCGGTCGCGCGGCTGGTCGACGTCGACGCCGCCGTGGAGGTGCTGCGAGGGAAGATCGAGTTCGAGCCGGGTGAGGAGGGCCGCGAGACGGAGATCCTCCGCTATCTCCTGCGCAGCGCCACGGTCGACGTGGTGCGCGAGATGTTCCGCGGTCTCGACCTGGCCCCCCTCGTCGAGGCGTTCGACGGGTCGGTGACCCTGACCACCGGCGCCAGTGTCACCGCGGCGGAGTTCCTCGACGACCTGCCCGAGCTCTCCGATCCGGACCTCTACGACCGGATCGCCGAGCGCGCGGGCGCCCAGACCGTGGGGCAGAGGGCGGGGGCGATCGAGTTCGCGCTGGAGGGGCTCTACCTCTCGCGGCGCCTGTCCAAGGAGACCGGGGACGGCGCCGCCGTCTACGGTTGACCCCCCGGGGTCGACGATGGTGGCCGAGGAGCCGCCGGAGCAGGAGGGACGCGATGTCGCGAGACGAGCCCCGCGCGCGGTACGGACGATACGTCGGAGGCCCCGACCCTCTCGCGCCCCCGCTCGACCTGTCCGAGGCGCTCGAGGCGGTGTCCGAGGGGGTGATGTCCGGGTACTCGCCCGAGCAGTCGATGCGCGAGTTCCTCCGCCGGGGCGGTCGGGGCCAGGCCGGTCTCGACGACCTCGCGGGCAGGGTGCAGCGTCGGCGCCGTGAACTGCTCGAGCGCGGCCACCTGGGCGGGACCCTGGAGGAGGTGTCCGAGCTGTTGGACAAGGCGCTGTTGGCCGAACGCGGGCAGCTCGCCCGGGACACGCAGATGGACCCGATGGATCGCACCCTGCGAGAGATGACCATCGAGAACCTCCCGGATTCCCCGGCCGCGGCGGTCGGCGAGCTCGCCGAGTACGACTGGGCCTCCTCCGATGCGAGGGAGGCCTACAGGAGGATCCAGGATCTCCTCGGAGCGGAGGCGCTCGAGTCGCGCTTCGCGGGGATGAAACAGGCCCTGGAGAACGCGACCGACGCCGATCGTGCGGCGGTGTCGGAGATGCTCGCCGACCTCACCGAGTTGCTCGACAAGCACGCTCGTGGGCAGGACACCCCCGAGGACTTCGAGCGGTTCATGGACAAGCACTCGGACTCCTTCCCGGAGCAGCCGGCCGACATCGACGAGCTCATCGACGTGCTGGCCCGGCGCGCGGCGGCCGCGCAGCGGATGATGCGGTCGATGACGCCGGAGCAGCGGGAGGAGTTGATGGCGCTCTCGCAGCAGGCGTTCGGCTCACCGGAACTCATGGAGCAGCTGGGTCGGCTCGACGGGCTACTGCAGTCGCTCAGACCCGGCGAGGACTGGGACGGGTCCGCGGACTTCGACGGCGAGGAGGGACTCGGTTTCTCCGAGGGTGCCGCGGCGATGGCGGAGCTCGGTGACCTGGACCGTCTCGCCGAGCAGCTGGCGCGGGGCAGCGAGGGTTCGCCCCTGTCCGAGCTGGACCTCGAGGCCGTGGCCCGCCACCTCGGGGGAGAGGCCGCGGTCTCTCTGCGCACGCTGGCGCGGCTCGAGCAGTCGATGCGCGACTCGGGTTACCTGAGCAGGCGCCCCGACGGCGACCTGAGGTTGTCCCCGGCCGCACTGCGCAAGCTCGGCGGTTCCCTGCTGCGTGACGCCGCCCGTCGGCTCTCGGGTCGCACCGGCGCCCGCGAGACGCGGATGTCCGGGGCGGCGGGGGACCAGACGGGAGCGAGCCGCGCCTGGCGGTTCGGTGACGTGGAGTCGTGGGACGTGCCGCGGACCGTCACCAACGCCCTGTCCCGGGTCGTGGCCGAGGGTGGGGACCCGGGACAGGGAATCCGGCTGCTGCCGGACGACATCGAGGTCAGAGAGACGGAGTCGCGGACCCAGGCTGCCGTCGCGCTGCTGGTCGACACGTCGTTCTCGATGGCCATGGAGGGCCGATGGGTCCCGATGAAGCGCACCGCGCTGGCCCTGCACCACCTCGTGAGTACGCGGTTCCGGCAGGACACGCTCCAACTCATCTCGTTCGGCCGCTTCGCCCGGACCCGGACGGTGGAGGACCTGCTCTCCCTCGACGCGGAGTACGAGATGGGCACCAACCTCCACCACGCCCTACTCCTGGCCGGCCGGTTCTTCCGGAGACACCCGTCGATGCAGCCGGTCCTGCTCATCGTCACCGACGGCGAGCCCACAGCTCATCTCCTGGGCAGCGGGGAGCCGTGGTTCGGCTACCCACCCGCACCGGAGACCATCCGCACGACCGTCGACGAGTTGGACCGCGTGGCGCGGTTCGGTGCGCAGACCACGTTCTTCCGGCTCGGCGACGACCCCGGGCTCGGTCGCTTTCTCGACGCGCTGGCCCGCCGGGTCGGCGGCACCGTGGTGGCCCCGGACGTCGACGACCTCGGGGCCGCCGTGGTCGGCAGG
>NZ_JADDKI010000099.1:0-508 GCF_015356725.1 Dietzia sp. SYD-A1 | reverse complement strand
GTCCGCCTCGAGTTGCTCCTCCGCCGGAGGAACCCCGGGCGCGGCGCCGTCCGGATCCACCGCGGCGGCCTGCTCGGCGCGCCCCACCCACCGGGCGACCCCGTAGGCGAGGCCGGCCACGACGCCGGTTCCTCGGATGCTCGGCCCGGTCTGCGTGTCCAGCGACATGGGTGCTCCTTAACGGATCGGGCTCCTGGCCCGGTGGTGCTGTGTGGATTGTGACGAGAATAACTAATTCCGCTTGACTTTCCAACCGTATCGGGCAGAATCCAACACATTCGGTCATCAGAAGAAAGGTCGGGGCCCCGATGTACGGCAGCGAACGGCGACGACACATCGCGGAGGTACTGCAGGCGTCCGGCCGCGTCACCGTGGCCGACCTCGCCTCCGGCCTGGACGTCAGCCCCGAGACCATCCGCCGGGACCTGTCCCTCCTCGAGACCGAGGGGGTCCTCGAGCGCACCCATGGTGGAGCCGTCCCCGCCGTCCCGGGCGGACGGGTCGAGCA
>NZ_JADDKI010000098.1:0-10107 GCF_015356725.1 Dietzia sp. SYD-A1 | reverse complement strand
GGCGGGCGTGGCTCAGGTGTCCTCCCGGCGCATGTACTCCTCGAACTTGACCAGTTGTCGGGGGTCGATCCCCGTGAGGTGCTCGATGGGGACGTTGAAGGCGATGCCGCGGGAGTTGTCCCCGTCGACGAGGACCTCGTGCAGCGCCTTGAGGATCGGGGTGGCCAGGTGGGTGCCCACGACCATGAGCAGCACCGACTGGGACCCCTCGAAGGTCAGGCCGAAGAACGTCTTCTTCTGTTGCCCGCCGATGCCCTTACCCTCCAGGATCGTCACCCCGGTCGCGCCCGCGCGTTGCGCGACCTCGATGGCGGGGTCCTCCAGTTCGGGAGGGGCGATCACTACGACGGCCGTGAATTTCATGACGCTTCCTTCTGCAGACGAGGGATTTTCTCGAGGACGATGGCATAGAGCAGGACGGAGATGATCGGGAAGATCGAGGCGAAGGCGATCAGCCCGAAGCCGTCGAGCAACGCGCTGCGGTCCTCGATCGCGCTCGCCAACCCGATGCCCAACGCGGTGACCAGCGGCACGGTGACCTCGGAGGTGGTCACCCCGCCGAGGTCGAAGGCCAGGGCGACGATGTACTTCGGGGCCAGAGCCAGCAGGACGAGCACCACGGCGTAGGAGACCATGATGAAGTAGTGCAGCGGCCCGCCGGTCAGGATGCGGAACACTCCCAGGGCGATCCCGACCGCCACCCCGGTGGCCACGACCAGGCGGATGGCGGTCGCGTTGATCCCGGCGGGCGATACGTTCTCCGCCTGGTCCGCGACGGCGACCAGCGCCGGCTCGGCCATCGTGGTGGCGAACCCGATGAGCAGGGCGAACAGCAGGATCAGGGCGGGCACATCGCGATCAATCAGCTGCTCCGCCATCTGGGTGCCCAGGGGGAACAGCCCCATCTTCAGGCCCACCACGAAGGCGTAGAGCCCCACGAGCACCATGACGAACCCCACGGCCACCCGCAGTGGGTGGGACAGCTTGCGGCGCAGCGCGACGTACTGGAAGAACAGGACGACGATCACCATGGGCGCCACGTCGCGCACCATCTCGGCCAGCCCCACCACGTGTTCCAGCCAGAGGGGCGTCCCCCCGGTCTCCTCGGCTCCAGTGGTGGGTGTTCCGCCGCCACCGCCGAAGGTGTAGACCCACATGCCGTAGAGCTGCACCCCGATCATGGGCACCATCACGCACAGCGCCACCAGGCCGAAGCCGTCCGTGAGCGCGCTGCGGCCCCGGATCGAGTTGGCCAACCCGATCCCGATCGCGGCGATCAGCGGCACCGTCACGACGTTGGTGGTCACTCCGCCCGAGTCGAAGGCCAGGCCCACGATCTCCGGCGGGGCCACGAACGTGGCCACCAGGACCACGATGTACCCGCCGATGAGGATCCGGTGGACCGCCCAGCCCCGCAACACGCGCAGTATCCCCAGGACCAGGACGAGGCCGACGGACACCGCGATGACCACCCGCAGCACGACGCCGTCGATGCGCCCCTCACTGATCAGTTCCGCCTGCTCCGCCACCGCGATCAGGGCCGGCTCGGCCACGACCGCGGCGAACCCGATGGCGAAACCGAAGGTGAGGAGCAGCCCGAGCGCACCGCGTCGGGTGAACTGGTTGGCGAGGTTCTTGCCCACCGGGAACACGCTGAGATCCAGGCCCTGGAGGAACAGGGCGATCCCCACACCCACGATCAGCAGACCCGCGACCAGCTGCACGGGGTCCTCGGGTACCCGGCGGAAGACCAGCAGCTGGAAGGCCGCCACCACGGCCACGATGGGCAGCAGATTCCGCAGGGCCTTCCGGAACTCCAGGGCGAAGTGGCGGAGATGCTCCATGGAGGCTGGCGTCCTCTTCCGGGGTCGGGTCGACAGGCGGCCTGCCTCCCAGTCTGACGCACGACCCCGGGGGCGTCCACGAAACGGCGGCGCGACGGTGGTCGGGGCCCCCGGGACGGGGCTCGTCCACCGGCGGGCTCACCGATCACGTCACCGGCGTCGGTCCGGGCGGAGCGCGGCGACGACGGTGTCAGCGACCTGCTCCACCGTCCCCGAGACCGGGCAGGTGATCCCGTGCTCGTCCGGCGCCAGAGGCTCCACCGTGGCCAGCTGGGAGTCCAGGATCTGCGGGGACGCGAAGTGCCCGCCCCGGGCCGCGAGCCGGGCCGCGAGAAGCTTCCGGTCGCCGCGGAGTTCGACGAAGAACACCGGGCGGTCGACCCCCCGGAGGATGTCACGGTAGGCGCGGCGCAGCGCCGAACACGCGACGACGAGACCCGGGCCGGCGGTCGTCTCGGGGGCCGGATCGCGCCCCGACCCCGATGTGAACCGGCTCTGCTCCGCCATCCGGGTGCGGACCGCCTCCAGCCACGGCTCGCGGTCGAGGTCGGTGAGCGGCTCGCCTGCGCCCAGCTTGCGGCGGTTGGCGGGCGGGTGCAGGTCGTCAGCGTCCACGAAAGGGGCGCCGATCCGTTCGGCGATCGCCTGCGCAACGGTCGATTTGCCGGCACCGGTCACGCCCATCACCACGATGTGCGTCATCGGTGTCGACACCGTCGGCAGCGGATCCGGCGACCGGGATCAGATGGTGAAGGCCATCGATTCGAGGATCCTCCGGCCCAGCTCCTCGTCGCCGCTGATCTCCACACCGTTTCCGGGTTCCGCGGAGATCCTGCCGGTCGCGGCGCGGACGAAGGTCGGGGTGTCGAAGACCAGCTCGACCGAGACCCGTGCGGAGTCGTCGACGTCCACGAGTCCCGCCCGGCCGGCGACCAGCACATCGGTGGCCAGGGACGGGTCGGCATCGGAGTCGCCCTTCACCCGGAACCGGACCCGCGAACCGTCCGGGGCCCCGGCGTTCTTGCCCACGATCCGGGGTAGGGCGCGCGCGATCTCCCCGAGCGCGAACCTCCCCACGCCGCTGTCGAGGTGGTGCGTCATGCCGAGGGCGTGACGGATGTCGTCCTCGTGGACCCAGCAGTCGAACACGCGCACCCCCATGAAGCGTCGGAACGGCACGCGGCCGACGGGGGAGTCGGTCTCGGCCTCCAGGTCTTCGGCGGTCATCTCGGAGAGCTGCACGGTGCGCTCGGCCACGACCTCGCGGAAGTCCGCGAACGCGTCCTCGACGGCCAGGGACCGGGCCTCCTGGACGAACCTCTCGTTGAGCTCCCCGATGGGATTGCGGACATAGTCGCGCGACGAGGCGGGGAGGTCGACGTCCGGTATCGGCTCGCCGGCCAGCAGGTGCTCGGTTCCGGCGATGTGCGCCACCACGTCTCGCACCGTCCAGCCCGGGAGCGCGGTGGGGGTGGCCCAGTCGTCCCTCTTGAGTCCCGCCAGGAGCTCGTCGAGATGGTTCCACTGCTGGATCAGGTGACGGATTTCAGTAGGGGCCTCGTCTGGGGCTCCGGTGTCGGCTCCGCTTGCGGAGGTGGCGGAGGCGGCGTCGCTGTCGGTGGCGTCCATGACCACAAGGCTAGTGCCGTGCAGGAGAGCCGCGCGGCGACTTGGGGCCGTGGCCGGTGCTCTCCTCGGAACACCCGACCCCGGCGCCGCTGTGGTGTGCGGACGCCGGGGTCGGCGATCAGGTCGTGCGGCGGGAGCTCAGAGCTCGCGCGCGGGAGTCGCCGTGGATCCGTCAGGATCGTCGGGGTGGCCGGCGTAGTGCACGATGCTGGCGACGAGTCCGCCCCAGATCACGAGCAGGAACAGCACCATCATGATGATCGCGGAAGCGTCCATGGCTCAGGCCTCCTTGGGCGTGTGGGTGGGGGCAGGGTTCTCGTCGGGACGGGTGAGTCCCTCCTCGTAGACGTAGTCGCTCGGGTCGTCGTCGACACTCGGCGGTCCGTCGAGCTGGCGGGCCCCCCGCCAGGGCAGGGCCGACAGGATGATCGACAAGACCAGGATGGTCCCGATCATGCCCCAACCCCAGACGCCCAGGATGGCGGCGTCATAGCCCTCGTAGGGCTCGGAGATGAGGGACATGATCTCGCGGATCAGCGAGTAACCCAGGACGACCGGGGTGATCACGGCGAGGCACACGATCCAGAAGGTGCCGACCTTCCACGAGGACACCGAGTTGAGGTGATCGCGCAGGGTGGGGGCGAGGCGCATCACGAAGATCACCACGATGAGGGCGATGAGGGTGATGCCGACGATGCCGAGGCTGTTGACGAACTTGTCCATCACGTCGAGGTTCTGCAACCCGGTCTCGGTGGGCATGAGCAGGATCGAGGCGGCCGCCATCGGGATGCCGACGGCCAGCACCGAGGTGGTGCGGCTGCTGCCCATCTTGTCCTGGAAGGACGAGATGACCACCTGGACGATCGAGATGAGTGAGGTGATACCGGCCAGGATGAGGCAGACGAAGAACACCACGCCCCAGATCGGGCCGCCCGGCATCTGCGAGATCAGGGCCGGGAAGGCGATGAACGCCAGGCCCGGCCCGCCGCCCACGTCCTCCCAGCCGGCGCCCGCCGACGTGGAGACGAGGAAGCCGAGGGTGGCGAACACGCCGATGCCGGCGAGGACCTCGAAGGCCGAGTTGGAGAAGCCCACGACCAGCCCGGAGCTCGTGAGGTTGGACTTGCGCTTGAGGTAGGAGGAGTAGGTCAGCATGATGCCGAAGCCCACCGAGAGCGAGAAGAAGATCTGCCCGTAGGCCGCGATCCACACGCTCGGCTCGGTGAGCACGCCCCAGTCCGGGGTGAAGAAGTTGTTGAGGCCGTCCATGGCGCCGTCGAGGAAGAGTGACCGCACGACGAGGGCGGCGAAGAGCGCCACGAGCAGCGGGACGAAGAGCAGGGCGGTGCGGCCGATACCGTTCTGGACACCCGCGAGCAGGACTCCCAGCGTCACGATCCACACGACCACCAGGACGATCGCGATGCCCGGGACGAAGTCGACGCCGAAGCCGCTGCCGGCGCGGAGGAAGTCCTCGGCGAAGAACGACGCCGACTCCTCGTATGTCTCCCCCCACCGTTCGTCGATCGAGAACCACGCGTAGGAGGCGGCCCAGGCGATGATCACGGCGTAGTACACGGCGATGACGAAGGACACCAGGACCTGGATCCAGCCGATCGGCTCGGCGAAGCGGTTCATCCGCCGGAAGCTCAGCGGCGCGGACCCGCGGAAACGGTGGCCGATGGCGTAGTCGAAGAACAGCAACGGGAGGCCCGCGGTGAGCAGGGCCACGAGGTAGGGGAGCAGGAAGGCGCCGCCGCCGTTGTCGTAGGCGACGAAGGGGAAGCGCCAGATGTTGCCGAGGCCGACGGCGGAGCCGATGGCGGCAAAGACGAAGACGGAGCGACGGGAGAATGTCTCTCTCGGTGTCGCCCCACTCCTGGTGGGCGGGCTGGTCATGGTCGACTCCTTGTGGGGCGATCGGGCGGCGGATCCGCCGGGTGTGACGGAACGACGATAGGTGCGGTCTCCACTACTTCTCATATCTTCACGGCGGGTTGGTGTTTTGGTGACCATTTCGACGCATTCGCGGCACCGAATCGTGTTACTGGTGTGACTACAGTGATCTCATGAGGATGCAGCGAATGAGCCCGGGAGTGGGGCGTCGGCTGGCCGCGGCCACGGTCACGGCCACGGTCGCTGCGTCGATGGTCGTAGTGTCCGGTCTCGTCGCCGCACCAACCCTGGCCGCACCAACCCTGGCCGCCACCTCGCCGGCGGTCACGGCGCCCTCCCCGGCCGAGGTGGTCCGCGAGACCGGGTCGTGGTTCTCGCACGGCTACACCCTCGACCTGCGCGCGGACGGCACGGGGATGTTCGCGGCCTGGACAGGGGCGTTCGACGGGACCAGGGTCCACGTGCGACTGATCCCCGCGCCGGGGCCGGCGACCGTCGCCGAGGTGACCGCCGTCGAGACCGTCGGGCGTGGGGGTCTGGCGACGGACGAGCGACCGGGCGTCGGGGGACTGGTCACCATCTCCTTCGGGGACGCGGTGCGGACGGCCCACGTCGAGTGGTCGTCGGGCCCGCGCCGACTGGCCGCCGACCTGTGCCCGTCCGAGGGGCTCGACGCCGACGAGATGGCCGCCCTCCGCTGCGGAGCCTGAGGGCGGACCAGCGGCACGAGACGCCTGCGACACACCGTCAGGGGGAGGTTCCCCCCTGAGAAGGAAGTAACGATTCGATAACGGCGCTCGTCGGAACCTGAGGTGCCCCTCACCTGTACATATGAGGGAAGCGTCAGGTTAGAAGTGTGATTAGCGCCACTGCCGAGGCCCCTCGATGCTCCCCCCGACGGTCGGCCGGATCCCCTCAAGCTGAGGGAGTCCTCAAGTTCCTGTGGCAGTCTGTGCCCTGCGTCGGACCACCATCCGGTCCCGGCGCGGAGTTGTTCCAGACGAAGTTGCCAAGGAGTTCCACACGTGACGATCGACGACCGCGACCTCACACCCCGCCCGCTCGAGACCGGACACGCGGCCCGCCGCCAGACCCGGGCGCTCGCGGACGATCTGCGTGAGGGCACCGCCTACGCTCTCGCCTTCGGGGGGCAGGGGATCGCGTGGCGCGACGCGTTGAGCGATCTCATCGACGGCACCGGGATCGGCCCCGAACTGCAGGACCTCGTCGACTCCTCCGTCGCCCTCACCGAACCCGTCCACGACGAGATCGCGGTGGTCCGGCCCCACGGTTTCCGGCCCATCGAGTGGGCCAACACCACCACCGGCGAGGACGAGGACCACGGCGACCTGCCCGACGAGGCGTCGCTGTCCTCCGCCGCGGTCTCCCTGCCCGCAGTCCTGCTCACGCAGGTGGGCGCCGTCCGCGCGCTCGCCGCCGAGGGCTTCGACGTCAACGACACCGCCCCCGCCGCGGTGGTCGGGCACTCCCAGGGGATCCTGGCCGTGGAGTCGGTCCAGACCTTCGGATCGGTCGACGAGCGCCTCCTGGCGATGGCCGAACTGATCGGCGCCGCGGCCACCCTGGTCGGTCGACGCACGGGCCTGTTCCGTCGTGGCGAGGCGAGCCCCATGGTCGGCGTGTCGGGCATCGACGGCGCGGAGCTGCGCGCCCTGGTCAACGAGGTCTTCGCGGCGGTCGACCCCTCGCTGCGGCCGACCGTCTCCATCCGCAACGCCCAGCGACGCCACGTCGTGGTGGGCCGCCCGGACGACCTCGAGGACCTGCGCCGTCATTGTGCGGACCTCGAGGCCGAGTCCCGCCGCCGTCGCGAGGCCAAGCTCACCGGCGGCGAGGTCTTCGCCCCCGTCTTCGACCCCCTCGACGTGGAGGTCGGGTTCCACCACCTGGCGATGGCCCCCGCCGTCGACGTCGTATCCGACTGGGCGGCCCGCTGTGGCCTGGACGCCGCTCGTGCCACGGCTCTGGCCCGCCAGGTCTTCGTCGAGCCCGTCGACTGGGTCGAGGAGATGGCGGAGGCCCTGCACTCCGGCGCCGAGTGGATCCTCGACATGGGCCCGGGCGAGGCCCTGACCCGCCTCAACCGCTCGGTGGTCCGCGGTCAGGGCGTCGGCGTGGTCGCCGCCGCCACCCGCGGTGGGCTGCGCAACCTCTTCACCCCCGGCGCCACCCCGTCGATCGAGCGTCCGTGGACGGCCTATCAGCCCCAGCTCATCACCCTGCCCGACGGCTCCGTGCACGTGGAGACCTCGTTCACCCGCCTCACCGGGTGCTCGCCGATCCTGCTGGCCGGGATGACCCCGACCACCGTGGATCCGGAGATCGTCGCCGCCGCGGCCAACGCCGGCCACTGGGCCGAGCTCGCCGGCGGAGGACAGGTGACCGAGGCGATCTTCGCGGAGAACACCCGGCGTCTGGCCGAGCTGCTCGAGCCCGGCCGCAGCGTCCAGTTCAACTCTCTGTTCCTCGATCCGTACCTGTGGAAGCTGCAGGTCGGTGGCAAGAGGCTCGTCCAGAAGGCCCGCGCGGCGGGCGTCCCCTTCGACGGGGTCATCGTGACCGCCGGCATCCCCGAGCTCGACGAGTCCGTGGCCCTGATCGAGGAGCTCACCGAGGCGGGACTGCGCCACGTGAGCTTCAAGCCCGGAACCGTCGCGCAGATCCGCCAGGTCGTGCGGATCGCGGCCGAGGTCCCGCACATGCCGGTGATCGTCCACGTCGAGGGTGGCCGGGCCGGGGGACACCACTCGTGGGAGGACCTCGACTCACTGCTGCTCGCCACCTACCCCATGCTGCGGGACCGTCCCAACGTGGTCCTGTGCGTCGGCGGCGGGATCGGCACCCCGGAACGGGCGGCGGACTACCTGACCGGTTCCTGGGCCAACGCCCACGGCTTCCCGGCCATGCCCGTCGACGGCATCCTCGTGGGCACGGCCGCGATGGCGACCCTCGAGGCCACCACCAGCCCGCAGGTCAAGCAGCTCCTCGTGGACACCGTCGGCGTGGACCACTGGGTGGGTGCGGGACAGGCCGAGGGCGGCATGGCCTCGGGCCGCAGCCAGCTCGGCGCGGACATCCACGAGATCGACAACACCGCCGCCCGCGCCGGACGCCTGCTGGATGAGGTCGCCGGCGACGCCGACGCCGTGGCCGAGCGCCGCGAGGAGATCATCGCCGCGATCAACGGGACCGCCAAGCCGTACTTCGGCGATCTCGGATCCATGACCTACGAGCAGTGGCTGCGCCGGTTCGCCGAGCTGTCGCTCGCACCCGTTCCCACCGCCGGCACCGCCTCGGAGTCGGAGGCCGCCAGCGGCCGCTCGGTGTGGCTCGACCCCACCATCCGCGAGCGGTTCCACCGCATGGTGCAGCGCGCCGAGGCCAGGCTGGACGAGGCGGACTCCGGACGAATCGTGTCGGCGTTCCCCCTCGTCGAGGCGATGGAGCGGCCCACCGAGGTCGTCGACGCCCTCGCCGACCGCTACCCGGACCTGGCCACCGCGACCCTGCACCCCGCCGACGCCGCCGAGTTCCTCGACATCTGCCGCATGCCGGGCAAGCCCGTCCCGTTCGTGCCCGTCATCGACGGCGACGTCCGCCGCTGGTGGCGCTCGGACTCACTGTGGCAGGCCCATGACGCCCGGTACGACGCCGACGCCGTGTGCATCATCCCGGGCACCACCGCGGTCGCCGGGATCACCCGGGTCGACGAGCCGGTCGGCGAGCTGCTCGATCGGTTCGAGAACGCCACCGTCGACCGCGTCCGCGAGTACATGCCCACCACGCAGCACGTGAGCAGCCGCCGTCGCGGCACCGTGACCACGGCGCAGGGCCCGGTCGCCGACGTGCTCAACGCCCCCGACGTCTCGTGGGCGGGTCGTCTCGTGGTGAGCCCCGTCCACCGCCTCGGCGTCCTGCACGCCTGGGAGATCGACCCGAGCGGCATCGGGTACCACCCGGTCTCCGGCGCGATCCTCACCCCGGGCCCGGACGGCCGCACCGTCGACCTCACACTGCCCATCGGCCCGACCGAGATGACCATCACGATCACCCTGGGTGACGCGGTCGCCACGGGCGCCGCCCCGGTCGTCACCGACGCCGCCGCGGAAGCCGCCATGCGTACCCTTCTGAGCACCGCCGCCGGCGTCGGGCGCGGCGGCGCCGGAGGCACCGCGATCGACGCCCTGCCCGAGGTCTCGGACGGCGTGGCCACGGCCCGGTTCACCTTCGAGCCCACCCTCGCCTCCGACCACACCGGTGTCACCGCCGGCAGTCTGCCCACCTCGCTCATCACCTCGGACGGCGTCCCCGACGCCCTCGTGGGCGCGGCGTGGCCCGCGGTCTTCGCGGTCCTCGGTGAGGCGCGTCGCCCCCGGGGCGGCGGCACAGCTGTCGAGGGAACAGTGGTCGAGGGTCTGCTGGACCTGGTCCACCTCGACCACGGCATCCGCATGCACTCCGCGCTGCCCGCGCAGTCGACCGACCTCGTCGTCGTCGCCCGGTCGGGAGACGTCCGCGACACCGACCTCGGGCGCGTCGTCGAGGTGTCGGTCGAGGTTGCCACGGTCGCCGCCGACGGTGCGCGGTCACCCCTGTGCACCCTGTCCGAGCGGTTCGCGATCCGCGGCCGCACCGGTGGCGCGGAGGTGGGCGACCCGCGGCCCGCCGGCGGCGCCCTGATCACGGCCGAGGGAGGGACCGCGAGCCCGGCCGAGAC
>NZ_JADDKI010000097.1:0-4833 GCF_015356725.1 Dietzia sp. SYD-A1 | reverse complement strand
GGTCGGTGGGCGTGTCGGGGGCCCGATGTCACACGCCCGTAACACGACAGGCACTAGGTTGGACCCCATGAACCGCCAGCAGGAGTACGTTCTCAGGACCTTGGAAGAGCGCGACATCCGGTTCGTCCGGCTCTGGTTCACCGACGTTCTCGGAACCTTGAAGTCAGTGGCCGTGGCACCCGCAGAACTCGAGGGGGCGTTCGGGGAGGGGATCGGCTTCGACGGCTCCGCCATCGAGGGGTTCTCGCGGGTCTCGGAGGCGGACACCATCGCCAAGCCGGATCCGTCGACGTTCCAGGTCCTGCCGTGGGCGCATGCCGACGGCGCCCAGCACTCGGCGCGCATCTTCTGCGACGTCTTCAACCCCGACGGCAGCCCCAGTTGGGCGGATCCGCGCCACGTCCTGCGCCGGCAGCTCAACAAGGCGGCCGATCTCGGCTTCTCCTGCTACGTGCATCCCGAGATCGAGTTCTTCCTGTTCAAGAGTCTTGACACCAACGGGGCCGAGCCCGTCCCCTCGGACAACGGCGGCTACTTCGACCAGGCGGTGCACGATTCGGCTCCGCACTTCCGGCGGCACGCGATCGAGGCGCTGGAGGCGATGGGCATCTCCGTGGAGTTCTCCCATCACGAGGGTGCGCCGGGGCAGCAGGAGATCGACCTGCGGTATGCGGACGCGCTGAGCATGGCGGACAACATCATGACCTTCCGCTACATCGTCAAGGAGGTGGCCATGAACAACGGGGTGTGGGCGTCGTTCATGCCCAAGCCCCTCCGTGACCACCCGGGGTCGGCCATGCACACCCACATGAGCCTGTTCGAGGGTGACTCCAACGCGTTCCACGACGCGGACGACGAGTACCAGCTGTCCACCACCGCGAAGTCGTTCGTCGCCGGGATCCTGCGTCACGCCCCGGAGTTCTCGGCCGTCACCAACCAGTGGGTCAACTCGTACAAGCGGCTCATCGGCGGCGGCGAGGCCCCCACCGCCGCCACCTGGGGTCGTGCCAACCGCTCGGCGCTCGTGCGCGTTCCGATGTACACGCCCAACAAGGCGTCCTCCCGTCGGATCGAGGTCCGCAGCCCGGACTCGGCGTGCAACCCGTACCTCGCGTACGCCGTGATGATCGCCGCCGGGATCAAGGGCGTCCAGGACGGATACGAGCTGCCCCCGGAATCCGAGGACGACGTGTGGACCATGAGCCGGCGTGAACGACGGGCGATGGGGTACACCGACCTCCCGGGGAGCCTCGAGCAGGCCCTCGACGCGATGGAGGAGTCCGAGCTCGTCGCCGAGGCACTCGGTGAGCACGTGTTCGAGTTCTTCCTGCGCAACAAGCGTCGGGAATGGCGGGAGTACCGCAACGAGGTGACCCCGTACGAGCTCCGTAGCTACCTCGCGCTGTGAGATCACCCAGCGCGCTGATCGGACGGTCCCGGTGAGTATGGACTCCTCGCGGTCCAGGGTGCCCAGCCCGGGCAGGCTGGGACTGCTCGATGCGCGCGCCGGGGACTGGTTGCACTACCTGGGGTGGACCGACGAGGACGCCACACCGCTGATGTGGGCGCTCTCGCGCGCACCCGACCCGGATCTCGCCCTGGGGACGCTGGTGCGGCTGCGGGAGGCACTGGCGGCCGAATCGTCGGGCGGGGGACCGGCTCCGGGCGGTGGCGACGACACCGGCGTAGCGGGGTTGGACTCGGCGCTGCGGTCCGACCTCCCGTTGCGGGGACGCCTGCTGGGACTGCTCGGCGCGTCCAGCGCACTGGGGGACCATCTCGTCGCGCAGCCCACCCGCTGGGCACTGCTCCGTTCGCCACTGCCGTCCCGGGAGGACGTCCTGGCGGACATGCTGGGAGCGGTCGACGCCGTCCCCGAGGAGCCCGTCGACGGCGCCCCGACGCCGTCCCAGTCCGTGGACCTCCGCAGTGTCGGTACCTACCGGGCCGGGGTCACCGGTGGCGCGGCCGTGAACGTGCTCCGGTCGGCCTACCGGGACCACGTGGCGCTGCTGGCCGCCCACGACGTGGCGTCCACGGTCGAGGACGAGCCGGTGTTGCCGTTCGCCGAGGTGGGCCGCCGTCTGGCCGATCTCGCGGACTCGGCGTTGACCGCCGCGCTCGCCGTGGCCGTCGCCACGGTGTACCCGGACTCGCCCATGCCCGGTCGGCTCGGGGTGGTGGCCATGGGAAAGGGAGGGGCCCGCGAGCTCAACTACATCTCCGACGTCGACATCATCTTCGTCTCCGAACCAGCGGACGCCAAGACCGGGCGAGTGGCCGGGGAGATGATGCGCATCGGATCCATGGCCTTCTTCGAGGTGGACGCCGCCCTGCGACCGGAGGGCAAGTCCGGCGAACTGGTGCGGACCCTGGAGTCCCACGCGGCCTACTACAAGCGGTGGGCCAAGACGTGGGAGTTCCAGGCGCTGCTCAAGGCCCGCCCGATGACCGGCGACCTGGCCCTGGCCACCGAGTACTACGAGACCGTGCACCCGCTGGTGTGGACGGCCTCCGAACGGGACGATTTCGTCCAGGACGTCCAGGCCATGCGTCGACGCGTCGAGGAGAACGTCCCCGAGGCGCTCCGCGAACGCGAACTCAAGCTCGGCCGGGGAGGCCTGCGGGACGTCGAGTTCGCCGTCCAGCTCCTCCAACTGGTGCACGGTCGAACCGACGAGGAACTCCGGGTCACCAGCACGGTGGACGCGCTCGGCGCGCTCCGGGCGGGCGGGTACATCGCCCGCGAGGACGGCTCCAACCTCGTGGCCGCCTACGAGTTCCTGCGTCTGCTCGAACACCGGCTCCAGCTCCAGCGCTACAAGCGCACCCACCTGCTCCCCGAGGACGGCGACCGGGAGGCCTACCGCTGGCTCGCCAGGTCCGCACACATCCGTCCGAGCAGCAGGCACGATGCCTCGGAGGTGTTGCTCGAGCAGCTGCGCCAGGTCCGGAGCCGGGTGCGCAGACTGCACTCCAAACTGTTCTACCGCCCTCTGCTGGACTCGATCGCCGCCTACGACGCGGAAGCACTGTCCCTGAGCTCCGAGGCCATGGAGCGGCAGCTGGCGGCACTCGGGTTCGGCGCACCCCGTCACGCGCTCGGACACCTCCGGGCCCTCGCCGGTCAGAACAACCGGCGTGGCCGGATCCAGGCGCTGCTGCTGCCCGCGTTCATGGAATGGCTCGCCGACACCCCGGACCCGGACGCCGGGCTCCTGGCCTACCGGAAACTGTGCGAAGAGCACCAGAACATCACGTGGTTCCTGCGCGTGCTGCGGGACGACAGCATCGTGGCGCGCCGGTTGGTGACGGTGCTGGGCACCTCGGTCTTCGTCTCCGAGCTCCTGCTGCGGAACCCCGAGGTCATCCCCGACCTGACCGACGGGGCCGAGGGGCCTGTGCTCGTGGCGTCCAAGGTCTCCGACATCGCCTCCGCGCTGTCCGCCTCGGCGTCCCGCCACCGCACCCCCGAGAAGGTCATCGCCGCGGCGAGGTCGCTGCGCCGAGCGGAGCTGGCCCGGATCGGGGCCGCCGACGTGCTGGGGTTGATCTCCGTGCCGGAGGTGGGCAAGCGTCTGTCCGCGGTGTGGCGGGCGGTGCTCGAGGCGTCCCTGGCGTCGGTGATCAGGGACCTGTCCCCGGAGGGGCAGGCGCCGCCGGCCCGGCTCGCGTACATCGGGATGGGACGTCTCGGCGGGGACGAGCTGTCCTACGGGTCCGACGCGGACGTGATGATCGTGTGCGACCCGGTGGAGGGCGTCGCGGAGGACGAGGCCGTCCGGTGGGCGGTCCAGGTGGCCGAGCAGGTGGGACGGTTGCTCTCGTCGCCGTCGTCGGATCCCCCACTCGACCTCGACGCCGACCTGCGCCCGGAGGGCCGCAACGGGCCACTGGTCCGGACCCTCGCGTCCTATCGCGCCTACTACTCCAAGTGGGCGGAGACGTGGGAACTGCAGGCCCTGCTCAGGGCGGCGTTCGCGGCCGGGGACCGCGACCTGGGTCTTGACTTCCTGCACATGATCGACGAGTTCCGCTATCCGGCGGACGGGGTGCCGCCGAAGGTGGTGCAGGAGATCCGGCGGATGAAGGCGCGGATCGACACCGAGCGGTTGCCTCGGGGCGCCGACCCGGCCACCCACACCAAGCTGGGACGCGGTGGACTGGCGGACGTCGAGTGGTCCGCCCAGCTACTGACCATGCAGCACGCTGCTCGGGTGCCCGGCCTGCACACCACCTCGACCCTGGAGGCGCTGGAGGCCGCCGCCGCCGCGGAGCTGATCTCGGAGAGCGAGCGCGACGCCCTGGTCCAGTCGTGGCTCATGGCCGCCCGTGCCCGTAACGCACTGGTGCTGGCGCGCGGCAAGGCGGTCGACCAACTCCCCGGTCAGGGCAAGGTCCTCGCCGCCGTCGCCAGCATCTGCTCGGAGTCGTCCGACGGCGCGGAGTTCCTCAACCAGTACCGCCGGGTCACCCGCCACGGCCGCAAGGCGGTGGACCGCGTCTTCTGGGGTGAGAACTGAGTCGTCCGAGGGATCGAACCAGGGTTGTCACCGATGCGCCGGCGGGTGACGCGTCGATACCCTGGGGCCATGGCTGTGAAGATGAACCTCACCCTCACCCTCGACGGGGTCACCTACGGCGAGCTGTACGAGTTCGTCGACGCGGTCCGGGCGGCCGGGGTCCCCGCTGACGAGCGCGTGCGCTGTCTGGGGTCCGACGACATGGGCGACCGCTTCGAGGTGGAGCTCGGTCCGGATCTGCGTCGGTCGGGGGCGGCCCGCGCGGCCTCGGGCGCGCTCGTCGGCGGGCCTGTCGCGCCCGATCCCGGGC
>NZ_JADDKI010000096.1:0-1221 GCF_015356725.1 Dietzia sp. SYD-A1 | reverse complement strand
CCCCGCGCCCGAGGCGCTACCACGCGGCGGAGGCCGGGGCCCGGGCCTCGCTCCGCGGCGTCCCCGTCACCCGCGGCGCCGTCGCCCTGGCTCCGGAAGAGGACTTCGTCGAGGACGGGCTGGTGACCCTCCCCGAGACCGTGGTCGAGCGTCCGCGGGGATTCGGTGACGGCAAGAGCCTCGGGGAGCACTTCCGCGCGGGCCGAGCCGTGGTGTTGGATCTGTCCACGATGGCCTCCGGGGACGCGCGCCGCATGGTCGACTTCGCCGCCGGCCTGGTCTTCGGTCTCGACGGCCGCATGGAGAAGGTCACCGATCGCGAGCGCACCTTCCTGCTGCAGCCCGCCGGAATGGATCTCACCGAAGCCGAGGTCCGGGACGCGGTCAACGGCGCGTTCCGTCGCTGATCCCGGGCGGCCACCCCGTCTGACCGGGTGCCCGCGGCGCGGCGTCGATCGCTGCCAGTAGTCTTGTCCCGTGCGTGAAATCCTGCTGGTCCTTTACATCATCACCCAGGTCTTCTGGTATCTGCTCCTCGCCAGGATCGTTGTGGAGATGATCGCGTCGTTCTCCCGTGGCTGGAGCCCCCGCGGTGTCCTGGCGGTGGTTCTGGAGTGGCTGTTCACCATCACCGATCCTCCGGTCAAGGCGCTGCGCAAGGTCATCAAGCCGGTCCGGATCGGGCAGGTCTCCCTCGACCTGTCGGTGTTGGTGCTCTTCGTCATCATCATCGTGATCCAGCTGGTCCTGCGGATCATGATCACCAGCGTCGCGTGAGGGGCGCGGCGGGACACAAGTGATGCGGTCACCCGGGCCGCAGGTGACGCGCGGGCCGAATGTGACTAGATTGGCACGCGTTAAGGTAGTAATGAAGTCGTGGGTCCGGTTCGAGAACGCCGGACCGGCACCCGAGACGACCACGAGGGGTATCCCATGCGCTTGACTCCAGCCGATGTGCACAACGTCGCGTTCTCAAAGCCGCCGATCGGTAAACGGGGCTACAACGAGGACGAGGTCGACCAGTTCCTCGACCTGGTAGAGGAGGAGCTCGGAACCCTCGTGGAGGACAACGACGACCTCCGTCAGCGTGTCGACGAGTTGACCAAGGACCTCGAGAAGGCCCGGAAGGCGGCGGAGAAGTCCGACAAGGCCTCCGCTGACTCCGCTAGCGGTTCGGGTGCCGGCCGCGTCGAGGAGCCGCGGGCCGCCACCCCGCCCGCC
>NZ_JADDKI010000095.1:0-684 GCF_015356725.1 Dietzia sp. SYD-A1 | reverse complement strand
AGGTCGGCGACCCGCGGGCCCGGGTCGTGAGCGAAGCCGTCGGTGATGGTGGCCTCCGCGGCCAGGATCCTGGCGCCGAGGGACTGCTCCACCTCCGCGCGCAGGGCGGCGAGTCGTTCGGTCACGACGGCGGCCGTGTGTGTCCGGAGCGACTGGGTCCGGCGGACCGTGACCGTCGTCCAGCCGAGCGCCACGCCGCAGATCAGTGCCAACGGGATCACCATGACCGACAGTCCGGGGACCTCGGCGAGTGGTGACAGGAGCATGCGACCCACGCCGGTCCCGCCGGCGGCACCCATGAGCATCACGAGCGACTCCTCCGCGGCATTCCGGGGCGGACGCCCCGGCGTGATGCCGCCCGTCGGTGCGGGTATCCGCGGCGTCGTCGGCGCGGAGGCGCCGAGGTGTCGGGCCACGAGGGCGTCCGCGCGACGGTCCGCGCGGACGATGGTCCCCGCGATCACGCGATCCGCGTCGGAGGCCAGTGCCCGGACGACCCCGTCGACTCGTGATCTGGGCGCGGCCGCGAGTTCCTCCCGCGCCCGCGAGCCGAGGTCGCGCATAGACCGGTGCAGGTCCTGCACGACCTCCATGCGCAGTGCCTGGACATCCTGCCGCAGCGCCTGCGACCGTGAGGTGATCGCCTCGGTGCGGCGCGCGAGGAGCCAGTCGACGGTGTCGGGA
>NZ_JADDKI010000094.1:0-9600 GCF_015356725.1 Dietzia sp. SYD-A1 | reverse complement strand
GACCAGCACCGCGCGGCGGGTGAACCCCCGGGTCGCAGTGCCTCCCGGGTCTGTGGCGCTGCCCGGTTCTGTGGCGCCGCCCGGGTTCGCGTCGCCGCCCGGGGGATGGTGGCCGGAGGGCCCGTGCACGTCTCTGTCATCCATGTCAGCCGACCACGACCTCCGTGAGCGTCGCCAGTGGCCGGCGCAGGGCGTTGACGGCATCCGAGAGCTGCTTGCGCTCGGCGGCGTCGAGGTCGGTGAACGGCACGAACCCGTCGCCTCCGCCGCGGTAGCCGTCGAGGGTGGAGGCGAGGGAGTCGACACGCGAGTCGATCTCGGCGACCAACTCGGGGTCCTTCTGTTCGGCGAGGTCGCGGACCGTTCCAAAGGCCACCGACGCCCCTTCGAGGTTGGCCTGGATGTCATAGAGGTCCGTGTGCGAGAAGATCTCCTCCTCGCCCGTGATCTTGGTGGTCGCCACCTCCTCGAGCAGCGCGATGGCGCCGTTGGAGATCTCGTCGAGACTGATCGTGAAGTCCTCGGCGTACACCAGGTCGTACAGCTTCCGGGTCTCGCGGTTCAGGGCATCGGCCATCTCCCGACCCTCCTCCGGGGAGAGCGCGCGCTGCCCGGCGGGCAACCACAGGTCCTTCTCGAGCACGTGCCAGCCGGTCCACTCGCCGCCCAGCTCCTGCGAGTCGGCCTCACGGAGGTCGATCGCCGGGTCGATGTCGCCGAAGGCCTCGGCGGTGGGCTCGATTCGTTCGTAGTGCATGCGGGCCCGGGGGTACAGGTAGCGGGCCAGGTCGCGATCGCCCTCGGTGTACGCGGTGGTGAACTCCTCGGTGCGCGTGAGAAGAGCTCCGACCTGATCCCGGACGTAGGCGGTGTAGGCCACCACCGCCTCGTCACGCAGGGCCTGCTCGTCCTCGGAGACCTCGATCTCCTCGCCGGAGTCCGTCACGGTGAACTCCGCGACGCCCGTGACCTCGCCGACCATGTTGGGCTTGCAGGCGGTGTAGTAGGTACCGGGCTCGAGCACGACGGTGAAGTCCGTGGTCGTTCCGGGGCCGAGATTCTCCCGCTCCCCCACGATCCGGAGCTTGTCGTCGGCCAGGATCTCGAACTCGTTGGGTTCGGTTCCCGCGTTGACCAGCGTGAAGCGGGCCGTCCCCGACGGGACCTCCGCGGCCGAGACCTCGCACTGCGCGCCGTTGATCGTCACCTCCAGGGGCTCCGCGCCGCCCGGCCCGGAGGACGCGGTGTTGGCGGTGCACCCGGCGAGGACCGCCATGGCGGCGCCGAGGCCCAACGGGAGCGCGAGGACGGGTGTGCGGAAGACGGTGCGGTTCACGGTGTGATGGCTTTCTTGTCGGCGGGAACGGTGTGGTCTGCGTCAGCCTCTGTGGAGGTGACAGCGCCTGATGACGCGACGGAGCCTGATGACGTGACGGAGCCCGTGACGTCGACCGCAGCCCGGCGCGGCCGACGCCGTGAGGCGCGGAGGAACAGGGGCAGGACGACGACGAGGTAGGCCGCCCACCCGAGGACCTGGAGCCAGGTGGGCATGAGGTTGACGTTCACGATCGCCACCGCGAGCGTGTACACGACGAGCCCGATTCCGGAGGTGGGCACCAGGTGGGAGAGGTCGTAGGCCCAGGCGCCCCACCCGGGCAGAACGGAGGCCTCCTGCAGGTCGCCGAGGCCGTAGGAGACGATGCCCGCGGCCACGACGATGAGGAAGACCCCGCTCCAGCGGAAGAACGCACCGATGTCGATCCGCACGGCCCCCGCGTAGACGCCCGCCCCGAGCACAGCGGCGGCGGCGAGGCCGCAGAGCACTGCGACGGCGGGGACCACCGCGGAGGTCGCCATGGTGGAGCGGGTCGTGGCCCAGACGAACATCGCGGTCTCGAGTGACTCCCGGCCGACCGCGATCAGTGCGATCCACACGATGCCGCGGCCGCTCCCGTCCACCGCGCCGGCCATCGAGGATTCCAGTCCGGCCTTCTGATCGGCGGCGTGCCTGCCCATCCAGAGGACCATCCAGGTGATCAGCGCCACGGCGAGGAGACTGAGGGTGCCGCCCAGCACCTCCTGGGCGGCGAAGGTCATGGTGTACGGGCCCCAGGTCATGAACGCGCCCGCGGTCAAGGGGATCAGAGCCGCTACTGCGACGCCGGCCCAGAGCCGCGGGAGGAGATCCCGGCGGCCCACCTTGACGAGGTAGGCGACGAGGACGCCCACGATGAGGGCGGCCTCGAGTCCTTCACGGAGGGCGATGAGGAAGTTGGCGAGGAACACGGCTGACCTGGGTTCTGATCGGGGTCCCCGGGTCGCACGGCGCGGTCCGGCGGCGAGATCGAGACGGCACCTTAGCAGTGCCTTACCTACTCTTCCCGCGAAAGAAGTTCTACTCCTCGATCAGGCGACGCGCAATGAGGCCCGGGACACATCGGTCGCGCGTCCTGCGTGCCACGATCGCGCCGTGGGGCCTGTGGGTGCCCGCCGTCCGGGTGTGCGTCTCGAGCACCTCGAATCCGACCGCGACCAGCTCCCGGGAGAGTTCGGCCACCGGCCATCGGTAGGCGGTCGTGACCGCGTGGTCGAATTGGCCTCCCACTCCTTCGAAGAAGCCCACCGCCACGCTGCCGCCGGGCCGGAGCACCCGCGCGAATTCCGCCAACGACACCCTGATGTGACGCGGATGGTGGTGGATGAGCGAGTACCAGGAGAGCACCCCGCCGAGGGAGCCCGTCGGGACGTCGAGGGCGTCCGACCGACCTCGAAGGGCAGATGCGGGTGGCGGCGGCGAGCCAGGTCGACGAACCGCCGAACCGGGTCGATGCCGCTGACCTCCACCCCGTTCCCGGCCAGGAAGCCCGACCAGTGCCCGGGACCACATCCCACATCGAGCACAGGTCCCGTCAGGGTGGCGGCCCACGAGCCCACCAGCGCCCGGTCGGAGGGATGAGTCGCCTCCATGGACCCGAAGAGGTCCGCGTACTCCAGCGCCCGTGCCGAGTACGCCTCTCGGATCGCCTCGTGCCGTCGGTCAGCCGTGTCCTCCACGGGGTCGAGGATGGTCGGCCGGGGCGCCGCCCGCAACGGGGTCGCGCGATGCGATCGAGCAGGCTACTGTTAGTAACCTACGAATAGTAACCACTCTGTCGAGGAGCTGTCATGGTCGATGCACGAGCGATCGCGCGCCGTCGGATGTCCAGAGAGGAGCGCCGCGCCCAGCTCCTCGCGGAGGCTCGAGCGCTCATTCGCGAGGCGGGGACCGACACCCTCACCCTCGGACGGGTGGCGGAGCGCGCAGGCGTCACCAAACCGGTGGTCTACGACCACTTCGGCGACAGGAGCGGTCTGCTCGCCGAGCTGTACCGGGAGTTCGAGGCCCGCCAGCACGAGGTACTCGACGCCGCGCTCGAGAGCGCAGGGACCGAGCTCGATGACGTGGCGGAGGTCGTGGCAGCGGCGTACATCGACTGCTGCGTGGCCGAGGGCCGGGAGTTGGCCGACGTCGTCTCCGCACTCGCCGGGTCGCCGACGTTGGACGAGGTCCGCCAGGAGGCCGAGGAGCAGTTCCTCGCCAAGTACCGCCGGGCGCTGACCCCGTTCGCCGGAGAGATAGAGGCCGCGGATCTGGTAGCGATCCTCGGCGCCGGCGATTCCCTCGCCCGGGCCGCGACCACCGGCTCGATCACCACGACCCACGCCCACGAGGTGCTCGCCAGAGTCATCGTGTCCGTCACGTCCCGAGACTGAATCGAAAGGCAGCTCATGACCATCACGCACCCGCCCGAACCCCGCACGGCCCTCTGGGTGTACGCCCACCCTCGACCGGGCTCTCTCAACGAGCACCTCTTCCGGACCGGCACCGAGTCGCTGTCCGCGCGGTACACGGTGGAGACCTCGGACCTGTACGCGCAGGGCTTCGACCCCGTGTTGTCCGATCGCGACCTCGGCGAGCCGGAGGGCCGATCGAGATCGATCGTCGAGCTGTCCGCTGACGCCTACGCCACGGGCCGCCTTCCCGACGACGTCCGGGCCGAGCAGGCCAAGATCGCGGCGGCCGAGCTCGTCGTCTTCCAGTTCCCGCTGTGGTGGTACGGGCCGCCGGCCATCCTGAAGGGATGGTTCGACCGGGTGATGACGACCGGTTTCGCCCACGGCGACCTCGACCCCGAGCTCGGCGTACCCCGTCGCTACGGAGACGGCGGGCTGGCCGGTCGCAAGGCCCTCATCGTGGTGACCGCCGGGGAGGACGAGCGCTCGATAGGGCGTCGTGGCGTGAGCGGCGATATCGAGACCCTGCTCTTCCCCGTGACCCACGGGGTCCTCTGGTACACCGGGATCGAGGTACTGGACCTGCACGTCGTCTACGACGCCGACGGGCTGTCCGGTGCGGACGTGGAGGCGCAGGCCCATCGGCTGCGCACCCGGCTGGACGGTATCGACACCGAGCCCGTCGCGGCTTTCCGTCGCCTCCGGGACGGGGATTACCGCGGTACCCGCGCCCTACGGGAGGACCTTCTGCCCGGCCGCACCGACCTCGGCATCCACCTCGCGCACAGCGGCGCGAGTAGGCTGAGCCGTGACACGGGGTGCCCGCCACGGGCTGAGATCACACCCGAGCGAACCTGATCGAGTTCATACTCGCGTAGGGATGTCGTCGATGCGTCCACCGGCCGCTCGGACTCGTGAGGTGGTCCCCCTCCACGACCAGCGCCGGGAGAACGATGACCACGCCACACCACGCCCCTCACGATGCGCCACGGCACCCACGGAGGATCCGCTTCAACGCCTTCGCCGTCAACGGGGTGGGCCACCAGCTCCCGGGGCTCTGGCGGCATCCCGCGGACCGCTCCCGGGACTATCGCGACCTCACGCACTGGACCCGTCTGGCCCGGCTCCTGGAGGAGGGGCTGTTCGACGGCATCTTCCTCGCGGACGCACTCGGGCCCTACGACGTCTACGGCGGTAGCGCCGATGCGGCCCTGCGGACTGCGGCCAAGATCCCGATGAACGACCCGATGATGCTGGTGAGCGCGATGGCGGCCGTCACGGAGCATCTCGGCTTCGGCATCACCGCGAGCACGTCGGCCGAGCACCCGTACACCTTCGCCCGGCGGATGTCGACGCTCGATCACCTCACCCGGGGCCGGGTGGGGTGGAACGTGGTCACGGGGTATCTCACCAGCGCGGCGCGGAATCTGGGCCAGGACGACCAGCTCTCCCACGATGAGCGCTACGACCGGGCGGACGAGTACCTGGAGGTCCTCTACAAATTGTGGGAGGGATCCTGGGAGGACGACGCGGTGGTGCTCGACGCGGAGCGGGACACCTTCGTCGACCCGGCGAAGGTGCACCCGATCGACCACCACGGGACGTACTTCACGGTTCCGGGGATTCATCTGTCGGAGCCCTCTGCACAGCGGACCCCGGTCATCTATCAGGCCGGCGCCTCCGAGCGGGGAGTCCGCTTCGCCACCGAGAACGCGGAGGCGATCTTCGTCGCGTCCCCGACTCTCGCGCAGACCCGTGAGCAGGTCGGTCGGATCCGCGAGGGACTGGAGGCGGCGGGGCGAGGGCGGGACGCCGCACGCGTCTATGCGCTGCTCACGATCGTCGTCGACCAGACCGACGCGGCGGCCGCCGCGAAGTATCGCGACGTCTTCTCCTACGCCTCCGAGACGGGGAATCTGGTCCTCAACTCGGGCTGGTCGGGAATCGACCTCTCCCGGGAAGATCTAGACGCACCGCTGGACCCGGTCGCCACCGATGCCATCCAGACCACGGTGTCGAGCCTCTCGGGCGCCGCTGACCCGGGCGGCCGGTGGACGTTGCGGGACAGCGCCCGGTTCAATGCGACGGGCGGCCCCGTGGTGGTGGGGTCGGGGGACACCGTGGCCGACGCCCTGGAGCACCTCATGGCGGAGACGGATGTCGACGGCTTCAACCTGGCCTATGCGCTCAACCCCGGGACCTGGGAGGACGTCGTCGAGTTCCTCATCCCTGTGCTCCAGCACCGCGGACTGTATCCGCGAGCGGCGGAACCCGGCACCCTCCGCGCCCGGATGTTCGGCGAAGGCGACCGGCTGCCGGAATCACACCGCGGGGCGGCCTTTCGTCGAGGGTGAGGTGCGAGAAGCACGCGCCCGGTGAGGACCCGAGCTGGCAGACTGGCCCGCGTGGGCGGCGGGCGAGGTGAGGGTGGATCGATCCGCTCAGCCACCGTCTCGAGGTTCGATGACCTCGCCCGTCCTGACCGTGGAGGAGGTCGGTGAGGCCGCGGCCCGACCGATCCGACCCGACGAGAACGCCTGACGCGGATGGCGGACCGGGTCGACTGGGCGATGTGAACCGTTGCTTCCAGTCGTGCGACTGCTCCCAGACGTGCGACACCCGATATCGCGTGGATCAGGCTGCCGCGGGCACGATCGCCGCCGCGGCTCACCTCGGCACGTGCTGGTTCACTCGGGCGAGCACCGTGGCGACACCCGCCAGGAACTCTCTACTGCGTCGCGCGGCCTGCTGTTCCACGAGCTCATCGGCGAGCACCTTCGGCACGCAGGACGGGTCGACGGCGAGGTACTCGAGCGCCACCGCCGCGGCGACGGCCTGCCCTTCGTAGAAGGCCAGGTCGGGGAGGACCACCTCGAGGGCACGCGACAGCTCGCCGGCAGCGCGCTCGTCGAACATCGTGGTCACGGACGCCCGATACTGCTCGAAACGGTCCTGTGCCTCGTCGAGGTCCCGCCGCAGCTCAGAGGCGTCAGACATCGATGCGAGGGTCCGTGCCGGCGGCATCCACGAGCCTGCCGGTCGCGTCGTCGTGGACTATCTCCTGGTTCACGATGTCACTCTAGGCCTCCGGGGGTGACAGCGCTCGGGCGTCGGCTACCTCTCCGATAGCGGAGTAGCGAAGTGCTGGACATAGAGATGCGCCTCCGGGAGGCCCTGGTACGCCGCCGTCCGCACGCAGACGCCCACCCTGGTGAAGTCCGGGTTGACGATGTTCTCCCTGTGACCTGGGCTCTGCATCCAGCTGTCGACCGGATCGGGCCCGCCCGGAGTCGAGTAGAACAAGTTCTCTGCAGCCGTAGAGTAGTCGACGCCGGCCTCACGGATGAACACGAACGGATCGCCACTGCCATCGGGCGCGTGGTGCCCCCAGTAGTCCCTCGCGATCATGTCGTCCGCTTTCGCGCAGGCACTGTCTCGGAGCTTCTCGCTGGCGTCCAGTGTCGGAATGCCGTTCTCGCCCCGCTTCGCGTTCGTCCGCTCTTCCACCGGCGACGGATCTGCCGGGGGTTCGACCTCAGCCCGACTCCACGAGTCACCCGACGGGAGTTCCAGAGTCACCGCGTCGCCCCACTCCGCACAGCCGACCACCGACATCGAAGCCACCAGAAGCAGTGACGCGGCCGCGCCCCTCGAGACTGCCCGATTCTTCATCCTGATCACCCGGTCCGAATCTACCGATGGTGGCCGATGCACGACGGGCCGAACGG
The DNA here is from genome assembly GCF_015356725.1 of Dietzia sp. SYD-A1. Lineage (NCBI taxonomy): Bacteria > Bacillati > Actinomycetota > Actinomycetes > Mycobacteriales > Dietziaceae > Dietzia > Dietzia sp. SYD-A1. The sequence continues at coordinate 2,098 of NZ_JADDKI010000094.1, read as the reverse complement.
GTCTGCGTTCCACATACCCCAGGTGGTCAGAGGAGCGACCGCAGAGTGGGTGTGGTCAACGCCAGGAGAACGACGAGCCAGATCGCGGACCCGGTGAGGTCCCGTCGCGATGCGTCGGGGTCGATCCACGGGAGCTGTCGTGCCCGCAGGAACGCCAGACCTCCCACGGCGGCGTAGGCCGTGACGGCGGCGACCCAACCCCAGACGGTCACCACGGTCACCGGGAGCAGGGCCCGGGCCGCGACCAGGGTGAACACCACGGCCAGAGCGGCCAATAGCACCCTGCGCCGGTCCCGACTGCGGGCGATGGCGGCGAGGAGTTCGGCCATGGCGCCGAGGTAGAAGAGGATGACGACGATGAGCACCGCGTTCATCGGCCGCCTCCGGACTCGTCGTCGCCCTGGCCCGCCCGCCGCAGGAGCTGCTGACCTGCCGGAGCGAGGTCCCGGGTCGTCGCCCCGGAGAGGAAGATCGCGGTCCCTCGCGCCCGGTCCAGTCCGACCCACGTGGCGAACCCGCCGGTCTGCCCGTTGTGCCAGGTGATCTCCCGACCGTCCCACTCGGTGGTGAACCATCCGGCGCCGATGCGGTTGTCGTCGTCGTAGTCGGTGACCGGCTGCAGCGCCGCCGCTCCGGGCGCGGTTTCCGCCAGGAGAGCGTCGAGCAGTGTCGCCATCGACGCGGCGTCGGCCCGGATGCCACCGGCCGGCGCGTAGCCGGCGTCGTCCCACGCCTGCTGGGCCCGGCCGGAGGACTCACGCCCTTGGACGGCGTTGGGGGCCGCACCGCCCTGGCCCGGGGCGGGGACGTGGAAGTTCTCCAGGCCCAGGGGTTCCGCCAACCGCGTCCGGACCAGTTCCGGGTAGTCGTGGCCGCTGACCTCGGCCAGCGCGTGACCCAGGACGGCGAAGCCCAGGTTCGAGTACTCCGGATCCTTGTCCCCCACGGAGGACGAGCGCACGTCCTCCACCACGTCGGCGGGTGAGTCGCGGTAGGGGTTCCGGGCGAACAGCAGCCAGCGGTAGGAGTCCACCAGCCCCCGCAGCGAGAAGGGCAGCCGGGGCAGTCCCGAACCGTGCCGCGCGAGTTCGCCGACGGTGATGGCAGCGCTCGCTGTCTCGCCCATGTCGACGATCTCGCCCAGCGTGGTGTCGGGGGACAGTTCCCCGCGATCCACGGCGTCGGCGAGCAGCATCCCGGTGACCGGTTTGGTGACCGAGCCGATCTCGAAGGTCCCGTCCAGCGGGGCGCCGACGGTGGCGATGCGCGTGCCCTGCGGGGTCACCTCGGCAACGGAGAGGGCGAACACACCGGGAGAGGGGACCTCCTCCAGCACCGCGGCGGCCAGCCGGGCGTCGCCTTCCGTCGGCGTGTCCCCGTCGATCGATCCCACGCCGGGCCGGAGCAGCGTCGCCAGCACGGCACCCACGACCCCGAAGGCCACCACCACGACCACCGCTGCCCGGCCTGGTGCAATTCTCATCGGTCCACCCCCAGCAGGATCGTCAACAGCGGGACGACGCGGGCCGCGGGCACCTCGTAGCGGCCACTTCCGGCCGCGCGCAGCCACCCGTGGGAGGACAGCTGCCGCAGGTGATGGTAGATCTGCCCGCTGGTGCCGAACTCCCCGGTCGCCACGAGGTCCTGCACCGTGTCGGCATCGGACAGGATCCGCTGGACGATCCGCAGCCGCACGGGATGTGCGAGCGCGGACAGCGACTCCGCCCGGTCGGCGAAGTCCGAGGCGAACAGGTCGTCCGCCTGCTCGGCCATCTGCCACCGGGCCTCATACCCCTTCGGGGTCCGCACGCTGCCGACCATCATCACCGCTCCGGGGTCGGACGTGCGGGACCGCAGGCCCTCGAGTGCCCAGAACGTGTCGTCGTCGGCGGCCCGCTCCGGCGCCGTGGTGCCCGCGCTGTGCCCGGTGCGGGTGTTCTGCCCGGCGCCCGCGCTGTGCCCGGTACGAGCACTGTGCGCCTCGAGCGCGGCCACGCGACGCTCCAACACCTCGATGCGGTCGATGTCAGCCATGCCGTAGAAATTATAGCCATTACGTACTTTTTGCAATACCGGTGTCGGCGCACAGTGCTCGTAC
>NZ_JADDKI010000093.1:0-4444 GCF_015356725.1 Dietzia sp. SYD-A1 | reverse complement strand
CCGTGCTGAGGTCCGCGTAGCGCCGCGCGGGCCCGATCACGCCCCCCACCGCCCGGGATTGAGCAGGCCGTAGGGGTCCGTGCGCGCCGCGAGTGCCCGCACCTGTTCGGTGCCGTGATCCACGCGGTACTGGTGCGGGGAGTGCACCGTCACGCCCAGTTCCTCCAGGACGGGCACGCCCGCGTAGGCGGCGTCCGGGTCGGTGTAGTGCCCGTTGAGCATGCCGAACATCCGGCCGTGGCCGGCCTCGAGGTGCAGGGTCCCGCCCGGGTAGACGGCCTCGACCTCGTCCAGCCGCTCCACCAGGGCGTCGCCCTGGCATTCCATGTGGAACCACGTGTCCGGCTCCGCCTTCTGCAGCCAGTGGGTGGGGTGGTTGTAGGACAGGGTCGAGACCTTGATGCTCTCGTTGACCCCTGAGCGGACCGCCTCCACCACTCCCCCCGCCTCGGTGACCAGCGCGCTCACCCGGTCGACGACCGAGGCGTCGACGATCGCCCGCAGGCTGGCCCGGCCGGGGGGGATGGCCTCGTCGGGCGGCAGACACCCGGCGACGTGGGCGCCGTCCGCCGAGCACAGCCGTGGGGCGGGGTCGAGTCGGTGGATCCGCGGGACCACGGAGAAGGCGTCGTGGTGATCGTCGAAGCTGGCGTAGACGCACCGCCAGTCCTGCAGGGGTTCGATCCGCACGGTGGCGCGCACGATGATCCCCGCGACCCCGTAGGTGTGCACGAACGGCTGGGCGTCGTCGCCCTCCAGGTGCACGATCTCGGCGTCCGGGTGGGCGTAGACCACGTCGAGCGCCTCGACGAACCCCTCGTGGTTGCGGCCGTGGACGATCGTGCCGGTTCCGGCGGACCCCCCGGCGAGGAATCCCCCCAGGGTGGACTGCACGGTCGAGGGATACATCCACAGCTGCGAGCCGTCCCGCGCGAGGCGTTTCTCCAGGCTCATCATGCGCACGCCGGCCTCCGCGGTGACCGTCCCGGCCTCCGGGTCCACGTGGTCGATGCCCCGCAGCGCGGTCAGGTCCAGCACGAGCCCCCCGTGCAGCGGGACCACCTGACCGTAGTTACCGGTGCCCTTGCCACGTGAGGTGATGGGGACGCCGCGCCGGACGGCGGCCCGGACGACGGCGGGGACCTGCTCGACGCTCGTGGGCCGCACGACCACCTCGGGCCGTCCGATGGGCCACTGCGCACGCAGGATGGGGCTCAGGTACGAGCCGTCCTGCGAGGCCTTGTCGAGGCTGCGGTCGTCGGTGAGGACGAGGTCCGGGCCGAGCAGCGCGGTCAGGTCCTCCACGAGTCCGCCCACGTCCGGGGCCGTGGCGACCGGGTGCGTCACCGTCTGGGTCTCGCTCACTGGGGTGCCTTCCTGTGTCGGGTGGTCACTCGGGTGGGGGTCAGTTCATCCCGATGGCCGGGTCGATGAATCGGTTGGTCGCGATGGTCTCCGGGGTGACGTCCTCGGCGATCGAGACGTCGGCGGCCTCGTAGATGCCCGAGACGAGCTCGACGATGTCGGCCAGTCGGTCCTCGTCGAAGTTGCCGATCGTCGAGTCGGGACCGTTGCCGACGATCTCGCGCTCGAGCATGGCCTCGACGGCGAAGTCGGCCAGTTCGTCGCTGTAGACCCACCCGGTGTTGAACTGCTCGACGGCGTCGACGATCACCTCGTTGGTGCGGCTGGGGTCGGCGAAGTACTCGACCTCGGCCTGCTGCAGGACCGGCACCAGCATCTCCAGGCAGGCGGCGTTGTCCTCGAGCTCGGCCGAGCGCACCGCCATCATGGACTTGTAGATCGGGTATCCGGTGTCGTGGAGCAGCTCGTAGGCCACGGGCTTACCCCACTCGGCGACCTCGTTCTCGTAGATGAACGGCTCGGCGCTGGCGTAGCCCTGCTGCGCGACCGTCCCGCCCGCCGCCACGAAGTTGGACGGCGAGCCGTCGTAGCTGCCGTCGACCTGCGCGGGGTCCAGGATCCCCTCTCCGGTGAGGTAGTCCATGTACGCGTTGCCCTCGAAGTACAGGACCCGGGTGCCCTCGTCCTTGAGGTCGGCGATCCGCGCCACGTCCGGGTAGGTCTCCGGGTCCCACATGATCATCTGCGGGTTGATGTCGAGCGGGGCGAACACCCCGATGGTCGGGTTGTTGAGGGAGTTCTGCACGGCCTGGTCCGAGTCCACGTACCCGAGCATGATGTCGGGATCCTGGTACATCTGCGCGGTCACCTGTTGGAACCCGATCGCCGGACCGCCGGTGCGGATCTCCACGTCCACACCGGTGTACTCCCCGGAGGCGAACAGCGGACCCGAGACCGCCTTGGCCGCGGCGTCGATCGTGGGATCCGGTCCCAGGAGTTCGTAGAGGTGACCGTGTTCGGCCTCCGGGTTCCAGTCCGTCTGGACCACCACGGTGGCGGGGCAGCTCGCGCTGAGGTCCACCGCCCCGATCTCGCCGGTGTAGCCGGACGCGGCCTCGGTCTCGGTGTCGCCACCACCGCAGGCGGTGAGTGTGGCGGCTCCGAGGGTGCACACGGCGGCGACGGAGAGCACGGTCCTGGTGGTGTGGGTGCGGCGCATGGGGGTCTCCTCCCGGGGACCGGATCCGGCCTCCCGTATTGACGTGATCAATATCTATAGTGAAACGGCGCTTCGTTTCGGTTGTGTTGCCGGTCGGGCAGATGTGGGTTAATGCGCAGACGTGGGTTGATGCACAGACGTGGGGGGACGCACGGCGACCGTCACCGCTGGTCCTCGGCGTTGTACCACCGGCCCACCACCTTGCGGGAGAGCAGCCCGAAGGCCAGGAACACGGCCACACCGAGCAGAGACGCCAGCAGGATGGAGGCGAACAACTCCGGGGACTGCAACCGGGCCCGGTAGGTGTCGATGAGGATGCCGATCCCGGGGTCGCCCTGCTTGAAGAAGAAGTCCCCGACGATCGCACCCACCACGGAGAGCCCGGCGGCCACCCGCAGTCCCTCGAACAGGGCGGGCAGCGCGGCCGGCGCCTCGAGTTTGCGCAGCACGGTCAACCGGCCGGCGTGGTGGAGGCGGAAGAGGCGCCGCAGCCCCGGGTCGACGGACTTGAGTCCGAACAACGTGTTGGAGACGATCGGGAACAGGGCGATGAGCACGCAGACGAACACCCGCGCGGTGAAGCCGAAGCCGAACCAGAAACCGATGAGCGGCACCAACGCGAGGATCGGGATGCACTGCAGCACCACCGCGTAGGGGAACAGGGAGCGCTCCGCCCACGTCTCCTGGCTCATCAGGATGGCCCACACCACGCCGATCACGAACGCGATCGCCAGGCCGGTCAACGCCACCACCGTGGTCCGTTCGAGCGCGTCGAGCATCGCCGGGAGGTTGTCGCCCATGAACCCCTCGGTGATGACGACGTGCGGAGCGGGCATCAGGAAACGCCGCGAGGGTTCGAGCACCACGTAGCTGATGAAGTACCAGACCCCCAGGACCATGGCCAGCACGACGAGCGGACCGCCGATGCGCACCAGCGGGCCGTCCGCGGACAGTCGCGGACGCGAGCGCCTCGCCGTCGTCGTGGTCGTCGCCGACTGCGACCCCGGACCCCCGGACCCGGAGCCGTCGTGGGGACCCGGCTCCTCGCCTGGTGCGATCGACCCGGGCGTGGCGCGACCCGCCCGGAGAGCCTGCGTGGCAGTGGTCGTGTTGTCCATCAGTGTGCCTCCTCGAGTGCCTGGGAAACCTCGCCGACGAGGTTGATGTAGTCAGCCGAGTAGCGGACCTCGGGGTCGCGGGGGACGTCGAAGGGAACCTCGACGGAGTGGATGATGCGACCGGGTCGGCCGGACATCACCACGACGCGGGTGGACAGGTACACCGCCTCCGACACCGAGTGGGTGATGAAGAGGCCCGCGAAGCGCTTGGCGGCGAACAACCCCAGGAGTTCGTCGCCGAGTCGTTGCCGCGTGATCTCGTCGAGCGCGCCGAACGGCTCGTCGAACAGGAACAGTTCCGGCTCGAGCGTGAGCGACCGCGCCAGCGACACCCGCATCTTCATGCCGCCGGACAGCTCGCGCGGCAGGGACCGCTCGAAACCGGACAGCCCCACGAGGTCGATCGCCTCCTGCGCCCGCCGACGCCGTTCGGTCTTCCCGATCCCGTCGAGCTCGGCCAGCATCTCGACGTTCTGCGCGACGGTGCGCCACGGCAACAGCGTGGCGTCCTGGAAGACGTACCCCACCCGGTCGGTGCCGGTCTGCATGTAGCCGTCGGTGTGTTCCGCGAGCCCCGAGGCCAGGCCGAGGAGCGTGGATTTGCCGCAGCCCGAGGGCCCCACCACGCTGACGAACTCGCCCGCCCCCACGCGCAGATCCACGCCCTCGAGCGCGCGCGTGCCGTTGGGGTAGGTGACGCCGACGTCGGAGAAGCCGAGGATCTCGGCACCCGGTCGCAGGG
>NZ_JADDKI010000092.1:0-2787 GCF_015356725.1 Dietzia sp. SYD-A1 | reverse complement strand
GCGGGTGGCGGTGGTCGGCGCGGGCCCCGCGGGTCTGGCCTGCGCGGAGGCGGCCGCGACCCGAGGGCTGTCGGTGGAGGTGTACGAGGCCGAGGACGAGATCGGCGGGCAGTTCCGCTACGCCATGCGCGTACCCGGCAAGGAGGAGTTCGCGGCGTCCCTGGCCTACTTCAGCCGACGCCTCGACGTTCTCGGGGTCCCCGTCCACCTGGGCCAACGTGCCACCGCCGCCGACCTGGGCGACGCCGACCACGTGGTGGTGGCCACCGGCGTCCGCCCACGGGAGATCACGATCCCGGGCGCCGACCACCCGATGGTCATGACATACCCCGAGCTGCTCACCGGTGCCCGCAGGCCCGGGCGTCGCGTCGCGGTGATCGGCGCCGGCGGGATCGGGGTGGACGTCTCGGAGTTCCTCCTCGCCGGTGGGTCCGGACTGGCCCTCGACGGCCACCGCGCCCATGGTCACTCCACCGACGTAGAGGCCTGGAAGCGGCACTGGGGCGTGGTGGATCCCGCCGTCGAACGCGCGGGGCTGGGCACCGCCGTCCTTGAGGATCCCGCCCACGAGGTGCACCTGCTCCAGCGCAAGACCACCTCGATCGGCAAGGGGCTGGGCAAGACGACCGGCTGGGTCCACCGCGCCGAGCTCAGGACCGGTGGCGTGCACCAGTACACCGGGGTCACCTACGAGAAGATCGACGACGGCGGGCTGCACATCCTCGACGACGCCGGCCGGCCGCGGTTGGTGCCCGTGGACTCCGTCGTGGTGTGCGCGGGACAGGAGTCGGTGCGGGATCTCGCTGAGGAGCTGATCCGGGCCCGGGGCGCGGAGAGCCGCGGACCGGGTGTCCACGTGATCGGCGGTGCGGATGTGGCCGCCGAACTCGACGCCAAGCGCGCCATCAAGCAGGGCGTGGAGCTGGCCGCGAGGCTCTGAGACCCCGCTCCACACCAGGCCTGCGAGCAGGCGCTCTGCTCAGTAGCCTCACTCAGCCCCTGAGTCAGGCGCAGCGCTTCTCCCGGCGGCGGTCGACGACGCTGAACGCCAACGCGCCCGCCGCCAACACCGCGATCAGTCCCAGCGCCGCCCGGAACGCCAGCAACCAGTCGTCCTGGGACTCGACGATCCAGAACAGCACACCGGGAACCACTGCCGTGCCGATCGCGGTGCCCATGCGCTGGCCCAGCGAGATGATGCTCCCGGCCACCCCGCCGTACGCGGGGTCGACCGCGCGGACCGTGAGCGTCTGGTTGGGCGAGATGGTCATGCCCTGCGCGGTACCCATCAGCGCGGCGGGCGCCATGAAGATCAGGTACCCCACCGCACCGGACTCCACCAGACCCGCGAGCAGGATGAACGTGCCCAGCGCGGTGAGGGTGAGACAGAAGCCCCCGATCACCAAACGCCGCCCGAGCGTGAGCACGAAACGCCCCGCCACCTGCGCGGACACCGCGGCGCAGATCGAGGCGGGAAGACTCACGAACGCGGAGTCGATCGGCGCGTACCCCAGGTGGAACTGCAGATACATGGGCATGACGATCCACAGGCTGGTCCCGCCCATGAAGTAGATCGAGACGATGATCATGCCGTTGCGGAACGCCGGATCGCGGAAGATCTCGGGATTGACCAGCGGCGGTCGACCGATGCGCTCGTAGCGGCGCTCCCACCAGGCGAAGGCCCCCAGGAGGGCCACCCCGAGCGGGACCAGGGCCCACATCGCGGGGTTCGCGCCGCGGTTGAGGAAGGGCAGCATCACCGAGAGGACGGCCGCCCCGAGCAGCACGATGCCGACCGGGTCCACGTCCAGACGCCTGGGACGCGTGGGCGGGGCGGCGGGAGCGGCGACCACGTCGCCGTCGTCCTCCTGGTAGCCCAACGCGCCGGCGCGCGCTCTCGATCCGCCGACGTCGCGTCCGTCGCGGTCGGTCCGGGGCAGCGCGCGGTCGTCGGGCAGCCACTTCTGCCCCAGCACCAGGGCGATCACGCCGAGCGGCACGTTGACGAAGAACATCGCGCGCCATCCCAGGTCGTCGCCCAGGGCCTCGATGAGCAGGCCACCGACAAGGGGGCCCGAGGCCGTGGCCACCGAGACCGTGGTGGCCATGGTGGCGAACGCGCGGGCGCGGGCCGCTCCGCGGAAGTACTTCTGGATGAGCCCGAAGGTCTGCGGGTTGAGCATCCCCGATCCGATGCCCTGCACCACCCGCGCGGCGTTGAGCATCTCGATGTTCTGGGCGAACCCGGCGATGACGGCCCCGGCGGTGAAGACGGCGACGCCGGCGAGGAAGATCCGCTTGCGGCCGGTCGCGTCCCCGAGTCGTCCCGACGGCACCAACAACAGGCCGAACGACAGCGCATAGCCCGAGACCACCCACTGCAGGCCGGTGGACCCGGCGTCGAGAGCGGGGCCGATCACGGGAAGCGCCACGTTGATCACCGACAGGGCGAGCAGCGCCATGAACAGCGGGACCATCAGGGTGGTGAGCACCCGTGCCGTGCTCACGGGCGGTTCGGCCGCGGGAGTCACAGGGTGGTCGGTCACCCGGGCGATGGTAGCCCTGGTTCGACCGGGGCCGGCCGGCTGGCGAGCAGCGGGCGTATTCGCGCGCGTTCAGGGGTCCCGCGCACAGGCCCCGCCTAAGTCCGATGTGTAGCCTCGGCGGACTGATGCACCCATCAACGTCAGGAGATCGAGTGCTGAAGAACACGAGGAGGCTGGTCGCGGTCGCTGCGGGAGCCGTGCTCGTCACCGCGGGCTGCGGTGCCCCGGGCGACGGCGACGA
>NZ_JADDKI010000091.1:0-1677 GCF_015356725.1 Dietzia sp. SYD-A1 | reverse complement strand
ACGTTGTGGTGGTCCCGGTGGACACGCCGTGGCTCGGCGCGGACGCCGTCCGGCGGGTCCGCGCGGTGGGCTCCGGCGACGGCCGCCACACCGCCGACCTGGCGGTGGCGACCTATGACGGGCGATGGGGGCATCCCGTGCTGCTCGGCGGACGACACCACCCCGGGGTGATCGCGTCGGCCACAGGTGACGTCGGTGCGCGACGGTACCTGCGCGCACACGCCGACGCCGTGACCGAGGTGCCGTGCGGGGACACCGGATCGCCGCGCGATGTGGACGTGCCCGGGGATCTTCTGCTCGCCCCGTAACGTCGCTGACACACGGGGTATCCGGCCGGTAATAGCGCGCGGATACAACTGGTCATCGGCTCGGCCACCCCTCACCGGCAGGCCGCGCCCCGGTACCCCGGCCCCCGTCACCTCGGCCGGCACCCCAGCTCCGGGAGCGGACATGACCACACCACAAGCGACCACACCACCAGCGACGATGACGGACGTCGGTTTCAGTGTCCCGGTGATCGACCTGAGCCCCTACACCTCGAGCGCCGTCGGTCTCGACAACGGCCCTGCCGCCCGCGAACGCGTCGCCCGCGAGATCGACGCCGCGTGCTCGCAGGTGGGCTTCATGCAGATCGTCGGGCACGGCATCGACGACGCGGTGATCGACGGACTGGCGGGGGCGATCGACGAGTTCTTCGCACTGCCCCCCGAGACCAAGAGCGGCTATCGCGTGGCCGACGCCAATCGCGGGTACAGCCCGCCGAAGAGCGAGACGCTCAGCCTGAGCCTGGGAGTCGAGTCCGCCAGCCGGATGAACGACTTCTTCGAGGCGTTCAACGTCGGCGTCGAGGCGCGCTCCTTCCCCGACCTGGCACTGGACGAGGCCGACTACGGGATCAACGTGTGGCCGGAGTGCGGCGACTTCCGGGCCCGGATCGACGCCTACTTCGGCGAGGCCTCGAGGGTCGCGCGGACCCTCACCCGGGCGTTCGCCGACGCGCTCGGTGTCCCACCCGAGGTGTTCACCGACATCACCGGACACTCGATCGACGTGCTGCGGCTGAACAACTACGCCCTGCCCCCGGGCCCGATCACCCTCGACGGCGAACTCACCGGGATGGGCGAGCACACCGACTTCGGCCTGGTGACCGTCCTGTGGGCCGACCGCGTGGCGGGTCTGCAGGTCCTGTCCTCCGACGGCGTGTGGCACGACGTCCAGCCCGTCGAGGGCGGACTGCTGGTGAACCTGGGGGATCTCACCGCGCGGCTGACCGGGGACCGTTGGATGTCCACGCTGCACCGGGTCAAGCCCCCGGTCGTCGACGGGGGGATCGTGCGACGGCGCTCGGCGGCGTTCTTCCACGACGGCGACGTCGACGCGATCGTGGGCACCCTGCCCGGCCTCGCCGGCGCGGACCAGTCCGCGTACGAACCGATCACCGTGCGCGACCACATCGCCGCCAAACTCGCCGGCTCGCGCCAGGGCAGGGCCAACACGGGCGCCGTCCGCGAGGCCGCGCGAGTCCTGGCGGCAGCCCGGCGGGAGCGGCGGTGAGAGAAGGTCCCGGCGGGCTCGAGGGACTGGCCGACGCCCTGGATTCCGACCTCGCCGCCGCCGACGCTGACCTCGCCGAGCGGTACCCGGGTCCCGCCGCCACGCGCCAGCCCGTCCACACCC
>NZ_JADDKI010000090.1:0-8451 GCF_015356725.1 Dietzia sp. SYD-A1 | reverse complement strand
CCGTAGGAGCCGTACCCCTGTCGCATCGGCGGTTTGGTGCGGACGGGCTGGGGTAGCGTCGGCCGGTGTGAGCACAGACAACGCAGACGACCACGTCCTCGTCGTCACCGGCGACCCCGTCACCGTCACCGCGGAGGTGGTGACGCGGTTCGCCGAGGCCGTCGGCGCGCCCCCCGGTCAGGCCCCTGCCACCCTGGCCGCCGCCCTCACGGCGCCGGTCCAGCGCGCGGTGATGGGACACCCGGACCTGCGGATCGACCTGTCGCGCACCCTGCACACCGCCCAGTCGTCCGTGCACCACCGGCCCATCGTGGTCGGTGACGTCCTCACCGCCACCGCGACGGTCACCGGCGTCCGGTCCGCGCGCGGCGGGCGCATGATCGGCTTCGACACGGTGCTGCGCGACCCGTCCGGCGCCGCCGTCCAGACCCTGTCCAGTGCGCTGCTCACCGCGGAGGTCGAGGGATGACGACAGGCGATCCGACGACGGGCGATCCGACGACGACGAGGCGACCGGAGCCGGGCGAGCCGATCGGCGCCCGCAGCCTGGAGATCACGCGCGAGGACCTCCGCCGGTACGCGGACGCGTCAGGTGACCACAACCCCATCCACCTGGACGACGACGCCGCCCGCGCGCTCGGGCTGCCCGGAGTGGTCACGCACGGGATGCTCACCTCGGCACTGGCGATCGGGGTCGTGGCCGAGTGGGCCGGGGGAGCGGACCGGGTGGTGGCCACCTCCATCCGGTTCGCCGGTCCGGTGGTGGTGCCCGCCGACGCCCCGGCCGTGCTGGTGGTGGACGGTGCGGTGAAGAAGATCTCAGGCGACGGCTCCACGGCAGATGTCGGACTCGCCGTGACCTGCGGCGGGGCCAAGGTGTTCGGCAAGGCGATCGTCACCGTCGCGATTTAGGGCCACTGCCGGGGCTGTCGTACACTTGCGACGCCCGACCGCCCGCGGTCGCGGCCCACGCTGCCTCAGGCAGCCGCCGACACTGTAGAGTCGAGGCGTTCGTGCGGTCCGCGGTTCGCGAGACGGCACGGGTGGCCGGGAGACCGGCCGAAGGGGCGTAGCTCAATTGGCAGAGCAGCGGTCTCCAAAACCGCAGGTTGCAGGTTCAAGTCCTGTCGCCCCTGCCCTTCCCGCCAGCCACAGTCGACCCGGAGGTACCGCGTGAGTCAGGATCGCGACGACGACACCAGCGGCGCGCGCGGTTCCGACGGCGCGGCCGTCCCCACCGGTGCCCCTGTTCCGACCGGCAAAGCCGGCCGGGGCGACACCACCGTCGCCAGTCGTGTCCGCACCGATGCGGACACCGCGGAGGACACGCGGAACAGCCGCGCCAACCCGTTCCAGTACATCGGGCAGGTCGTCGAGGAACTGCGTAAGGTCATCTGGCCGACGCGCAACCAGATGGTCACCTACACCATCGTGGTGTTCCTGTTCCTGATCTTCATGACCGCGCTGGTCTCCGGCGTCGACTTCGGCGCGGGCAAGCTCGTCGAGCTCGTCTTCGACCGCTGACACCCGCCGCTGGAGGTCCGGGGCGAGAACCGGACCGCCGAACTTCGAGAGGACCGCATTTTCCGTGAGCGACATCGAGCAGAGCCCCGAGTCCGAGGACGTCGAGCAGAGCCCGGCCGCCGCCGAGCAGGCCGAGACCGAGGCGGACGCGGTGCTCGGTGACACGTCGGCGGATCCCTCCGACGCGGCGGTCCCGCCGACCGCGGAGGCCGTGGCGGATGCGATCGACGCCGTCGCGGGCGCCGACGAGTCAGAGGCTGCCGACGAGGCCGAGGCGTCCGACGAGTCAGAGGCGACCGACGCGACCGAGGCCTCCGCCGAGGAGGCTGCGCCCGCGATCGACCCGGTCATCGCCTTCAAGCGTCAGCTCCGCAAGCTCCCGGGCGACTGGTTCGTCATCCACTCGTACGCGGGGTACGAGAACAAGGTCAAGGCCAACCTGGAGACGCGTGCGGTCACCCTCGGGGCCGAGGACAAGATCTATCAGGTCGAGGTCCCGATCGAGGAGTACACCGAGGTCAAGAACGGCCAGAAGAAGGTCGCCAACCGTAAGGTCCTTCCCGGTTACGTGCTGGTCCGCATGGACCTGGACGACGAGTCGTGGGGCGTCGTCCGTAACACCCCCGGTGTCACCGGATTCGTCAGCGCGACCGGGGGCGCGGCCGGTGCGCCCACCCCGCTCTCGCTGAGCGACGTGGCCAAGTTCCTGGCCCCCAAGCCGGAGAAGAAGGCCGCCGCCCCCGGCGGAGAGGCCGAGGGTGGACTGGTCCCGCAGGCCGTCGAGGTGGAGTTCACGGTCGGCGAGTCGGTCACCGTCATGGACGGCCCGTTCGCCACTCTGCCCGCCAGCATCTCGGAGGTCGATCCGACCTCGCAGAAGCTCAAGGTGCTCGTCTCCATCTTCGGCCGCGAGACGCCGGTCGAACTGGGATTCTCGCAGGTCGAGAAGATCGACTGACGAACCCGGTCACGCCGACGGCCCGCCCCGCGCACACCGCGCGGGGCGGGTTCCGTGCTTTCCGCCGCGATTAGGGATCAACCCGATCCCGCGCGTAGAATCTCCAAGGTTGCGCCTACGCGCACACGACAGTCGGCGTCCCACGTGTACAGCGTGGAGCCGAGATCCAGTCGAAGAACCAGGAAGACTGAGGAAGACGATGCCTCCGAAGAAGAAGAAGGTCTCAGGGCTCATCAAGCTCCAGATCCAGGCCGGCGCAGCCAACCCGGCCCCGCCGGTCGGTCCGGCTCTGGGTGCCCATGGTGTCAACATCATGGAGTTCTGCAAGGCCTACAACGCCGCCACCGAGAACCAGCGCGGAAACGTCGTGCCGGTCGAGATCACGGTCTACGAGGACCGGTCGTTCGACTTCAAGCTGAAGACGCCGCCGGCCGCCAAGCTCCTGCTCAAGGCCGCCGGCCTGCAGAAGGGCTCCGGCACCCCGCATTCCGCCAAGGTCGGCAAGGTCTCCATGGACCAGGTCCGCGAGATCGCGCAGACCAAGATGGAGGACCTCAACGCCAGCGACATCGACCAGGCCGCGAAGATCATCGTCGGCACCGCCCGTTCCATGGGCATCACGGTCGAGGCCTGACCTCCACCCCCCGAACATCTGTGGGAGGGCAGCTCAGGCCCGCACCACACCCGACCGTCGCGCGTGAAGACGCGGCAGGAATGGAACTGACATGAGCAAGAACAGCAAGGCCTTCAAGGCCGCAGCTGAGAAGGTCGACCGCACCAAGCTGTACTCGCCTCTGGACGCCCTGGCCCTGGCCAAGGAGACCGGCTCGACGAAGATGGATGCCACCGTCGAGGTCGCCATGCGACTTGGCGTCGACTCCCGCAAGGCGGACCAGATGGTCCGTGGCACCGTGAACCTTCCGCACGGTACCGGTAAGACCGCCCGCGTCATCGTCTTCGCCGCGGGCGAGAAGGCCACCGAGGCCGAGGCCGCCGGCGCCGACGTCGTTGGCTCCGACGACCTCATCGAGCGCATCCAGGGCGGCTGGCTCGACTTCGACGCCGCGATCGCCACCCCGGACCAGATGGCCAAGGTCGGCCGTGTGGCCCGCGTGCTCGGTCCGCGTGGCCTCATGCCCAACCCCAAGACGGGCACCGTCACGATGGACGTGACCAAGGCCGTGGGCGACATCAAGGGCGGCAAGATCACCTTCCGCACCGACAAGGCCAACAACCTGCACTTCATCGTGGGCAAGGCCTCCTTCTCCACGGAGCAGCTCACGGAGAACTACCAGGCCGCGGTCGACGAGGTCATGCGCCTCAAGCCGTCCTCCTCCAAGGGCCGCTACATGCAGAAGGTCACCATCTCCACGACGACCGGCCCCGGCATCCCGGTCGATCCGTCGGCGATCTCCAAGCTCCTCGAGGCGGGCGCCGACTCCCAGTGAGTTGATCTCGCGCCCGCAGGGCCCCGTGACCGGATTCCGGCGCGGGGCCCGCGGCATTTCGAGGCGGCGGCCGCCGCCGCGAAGGCCGACCACGCGCGCTCGCAGCCCCGCTCACCACCACCCATCGTGCCCGGATAGGAGAGGATGTCCTCATGGACAGCTACCCGACGAGGACGGTCGCCGTCCGCGACGTGGCCCTGCGCGACGGACTGCAGCTCACCGACGGTCGGCTGTCCACCGCGTCCAAGGTGACGCTCGTGCGGACGCTGCTCGGGCTCGGTGTGCCGGATCTCGAGGTGGGGTCCATGGCCCGGCCGGATCTCGTCCCGGCGCTCGCGGACACGCTCGACGTCGTCGCGGCCCTGGACGAGGACGAGCGGGACCGCTGCTGGGTGTGGGTGGCCACGCCGGGGCACGTCCGCCGCGCGGCAGACGCGGGTGTCCGCCGCTTCCAGTACTGCCTGTCGGTCACCGACGAGCACAACACCGCCAACATCGGTCGCGACACCGAGACGAGTGTGGCGGCGCTGCCCGATGCGGTGCAGGCCGCCGCCTCGGTCGGCGGGACAGTCCAGCTCTGCCTGGCGACCGCGTTCACCTGCCCCTTCACGGGCCCAGTCGATCCGGAGCGGGTGCTGCGGCTGGTCGCCGACCCGCGCGGGGAGGGAACGGTCGATGTCGTCCTGGCCGACACGCTCGGTCACGCCCACCCGCGTCAGGTACGGGACCTCGTCGCCGCCGTCGTCGAACCGGCGGGCGACCGGCGGATCGTCTTCCACGGTCATGACACGTGGGGGATGGGCGTGGCCAACACGCTGGCCGCGGTCGACGCGGGCGCGCGGATGGTGGACGCGTCGCTCGGCGGCCTCGGCGGCTGCCCGTTCGCCCCCGGTGCCTCCGGCAACACCGCCACCGAGGACGTCCTGTTCGCGCTGCGACCCGACTGGCTCGACCCCGGTCGCTTCCACGCGCTCGTCGGGGCGTCCGACCGGATGCTCGCCGAATTGGGGGAGGACTCGCGCTCGCGTACCGCCGCGGGAGCGCACGGCAACGGCCACCGGTTCGACTGGACCCTGCCCGTTGGCTGACCCTGCCCGCCGGCTGACCCCGTCCGCTGGCTGACCCTGCCCGCCGCGCTGGTCCGTGCGGTCGGATCAGATGACGCCGCGGTCGGCCAGATCGGCCAGGTTCTCGTCGGTGAACCCGAGCAGTTCGGAGTAGACCGCCCGGTTGTCGAATCCCGGTTCGGGCGTCCCACCGCGCCGCACCGACCCGGGGGTGGCGTCCAGGACGGGCACGACCCCGGGGCCGAGGACCGTGTCGTCGACCCCGGGCACGGTGTGGGGAACGAGCATGTCGCGTGCGAGGAACTGCTCGTCCCGGACCACGTCCGCGACGGTGTTGACCGGCCCCACCACGACGCCGGCCGCCTCCAGGACGGTGGCGATCTCCTCGGCCGTGCGCTCCGCGGCCCAGTCGGCGATGATCTCGTCGATCTGGTCCTGATGCACCCCGCGCGCGGAGTGGTCGACGAAGCGCGGGTCCTGCGCGAGCCCGGGACGCCCCATCGCGTCGCACAACCGCCGGAACACGGTGTCCTGGTTGGCGGCGATGATGACCCACACCCCGTCCGCGGCGCGGTAGAGGTTCGACGGGGCGATCCCCTCCAACCGGGTGCCGGACGGGCCGCGCACCACGCCCGCCGCGTCGAAGTCGGGGATCACCGATTCCTGCACCGCTAGGCACGACTCGGTGAGCGCGACGTCCACGACCTGGCCGCGGCCGGTGGTGGCGCGTGCCAGCAGCGCGGCGAGGACGCCCTGGACGGCGAACATGCCGCCCAGGGTGTCGCCGAGGGACAGGGCCATACGCGGCGGGGGCATGTCGGGGAAGCCGTTGAGGTGACGTAGACCCGAGACCCCCTCGGCGACGGAGGCGTACCCCGCGCGGGCGGCCCGGGGGCCGCTCTGGCCGTATCCGGAGACCCGGCCGATCACCAGTCCGGGGTTGATCTCGTGGAGCCTGTCCGGCCCCAGGCCCCATCTCTCCAGGGTGCCCGGGCGGAAGTTCTCGACCACGACGTCGGCGCGGGCGACGAGATCGAGGAAGATCGCCGCGCCGTCGTTGCAGCGCA
Source organism: Dietzia sp. SYD-A1 (assembly GCF_015356725.1). Lineage (NCBI taxonomy): Bacteria > Bacillati > Actinomycetota > Actinomycetes > Mycobacteriales > Dietziaceae > Dietzia > Dietzia sp. SYD-A1. The sequence goes on along the minus strand of NZ_JADDKI010000090.1, from coordinate 2,387 downwards.
GGTCGAGGGTGATCGACTCCTTGTTGCGTGCGTGGACGGTCCAGAAGTGGCGGCGACCGTCGCGCTCGCCCTGGCCCCACGTGCGCAGCGGGTCCGGCCGGCCCGGATCCTCGATCTTGACGACCCGCGCGCCCATGTCGCCCAGGAGGCGGCCGGCGAAGGGCCCCGCGATGAGGGTCCCCAGTTCCAGCACCAGCATCCCGGCCAGCGCGCCGACCCGGTGCCGGCCCTCCGTCGTGGACTCCAACGCCTGTCTCCCTTCCTGGTGCGCGCCCCGTCGCGCTCCGTCGCCTTCTCACGGCCGCCGCGGCGTGATGCCGGGGAGTTCAGTGCGCGACCCGCACGGTCAGACCGCGACGTTTGATCCACGCCGAGAACTCGGTGACGGTTCCGCACTCCTCGCCGTCGATCTGGAACGACGCGGGCTTCTCCAGTATCCGGGCCGACACCGCCTCGCCCTGGCGGAAGTCCAGTGGCCGGGTCTCATGGCGTTCCTTGCCCTCCCCGCGGGAGGATCCCCTCCGAAGGACGGGGGCGAGTTGATGCCGGAACGTGTGGTGGACCAGGACCGCGCCGGCCTGCGCCCATCCGAGGGCGCCTTTGGCCCGTATGGCCAACACGTCGAGCAGGCCGTCGTCGATCACGGCGTCGGGCAGCAGGATCATCCCCGCCTGGAGCATCCCGCAGTTGGCCACGAGCAGGGTCCGGGCACGGGTGTGGATCTCCGGCCCGTCGTCGAGCGAGTACTCCACCTTGATCCTGTGCCCCCGGAGCAGGGTGTTGGCGAAGGCGCCGACGTAGGCGAGCCACCCGACCCGGGCCTTGAGGCCGTCATGGGTGCTGGCGATCATGTCCGCGTCCATCCCGGCGCCGAGCATGACGAGGAAGACATCGTCGTGCGCCTGCCCCTCGCCGTCGGTATAGCGGACCATGCCGAGATCGATTCCCCGGCTCCGACCACTCATCGCCACGCGCAGTGCACGGTCCACGTCGTCCAACGGGATGTCCAGGTTCCGCGCGAGCAGGTTGCCCGTCCCGAGGGGGACCACACCCATGGGGATCCCGGTCCCGACCAGTCCCTGGGCGACCGACCGCACGGTGCCGTCCCCTCCGCAGGCGATCACCAGGCCGACCCCACCGGCTCCATCGGCCCCGCCGGCGGCCGCCTCCGCGGCCTGACCGACCCCCGGATCGTCCTCGGTCGTCTCGTAGAACACCGGATCGGTCCACCCGTGCAGGGCCGCCCTCTCCACGGTGCGGCGACGGACCTCGTCGACCCCGGTCTTGATGGGGTTGTAGACGACGGCGACGCGGGACGAGGCGGGAGGCACGGCACCACAGTGTCAGAAACGCGCCCGACCCGCCATTCCCAGGTCTGTCGTCGATTTGGCGGGGGCGGCCCGCCGCCTATACCCTGATGGGGAAGTTTGAACGCCTGCCGGATCAGTCCGTCGGGCATCTGATCAAGTTTCACCGAAGACCGCAGGTCACCGTCCCCGCCGGGGGCGGTCGAAGGGTCCGGGAGCGCCCGGACGGCCCGCGCAGGAGAACACCGGTCAGCGTAGGACACCGCGAGCCACCGCGCCCGCCTCCCCCACGCCCCGTGCCACCTGCGCCCGGGGCGTTCGCGCATTTCTCGGCAGTGAGAAGCAGAGAGGAGGCGAAACATGGCAAAGCCCGCAAAGGTCCAGGCCGTCGAGGAGATCAAGGAGCACTTCCAGAACTCCACCACGGCCGTGGTCACCGAGTACCGCGGACTCTCCGTTCCGCAGGTCACCGCACTGCGCAAGGCGCTGGGTGACTCCGCCACGTACACCGTGGCCAAGAACACCCTGGTCAAGCGCGCGGCGAAGGAAGCCGGTGTCGAGGGTCTCGACGACCTCCTGACCGGCCCCACCGCCATCGCGTTCGTCACCGGTGAGGTCGTGGACGCCGCCAAGGCGCTCAAGACCTTCACCAAGGACAACAAGGCGCTCATCGTCAAGGGCGGAGTGATGGACGGCGCCACGCTGTCCGCCGCCGAACTCGACAAGATCGCCGAGCTCGAGTCCCGCGAGGTCCTCCTCGCGAAGATGGCCGGTGCCCTCAAGGGCAACCAGGCCAAGGCCGCCGGCCTGTTCAACGCGCCCGCCTCGCAGCTGGCACGTCTGTTCGCGGCGCTGCAGGACGAGAAGAACTGACACACCCCACACGTTTCCGGGCCGCGTGACGGTACCGGGACCAACAGAAAGGACGCCACCATGGCGAAGCTCAGCAACGACGAGCTGCTCGAGGCCTTCAAGGAGATGACTCTTCTCGAGCTCTCCGAGTTCGTGAAGCTGTTCGAGGACACCTTCGAGGTCACCGCGGCCGCTCCGGTCGCCGTCGCGGCCGCGGTGACCTCGAAG
>NZ_JADDKI010000008.1:0-5150 GCF_015356725.1 Dietzia sp. SYD-A1 | reverse complement strand
GGTGTGGGTCGGCGACCACCGACCCACACCCCCTCGACGCCCGGCACCCCAGGTGCCCGGGTGACCCCGTCGCGTCCACTGAAGGAGATCCGCATGACCACGTCGCTCACCTCACTCGAGACGATCCTCGCCCATCCGCGGGAGCTCTCGCCGCACCACGTCCCGATCATCCGCGACACGCTCCCGGTCATCGGGGCGCACATCGACGAGATCACCCCGGTGTTCTACCGCACGATGTTCGGCAACCACCCCGAGCTCCTGCGCGACACCTTCAACCGCGGCAACCAGAAGCTGGGCGCCCAGCAGCGCGCGCTCGCCGCCTCCATCGCCACCTTCGCGACGCTGCTGGTGGACGGGAAGAGCCCCGTCGACATGCTGGCCCGGATCGGCCACAAGCACGCGAGCCTCGGGATCACCGCCGACCAGTACCAGGTGGTCCACGACAACCTCTTCGACGCGATCGTCCAGGTGCTGGGCGAGGCGATCACCCCGGAGATCGCGGCCGCGTGGGACGAGGTGTACTGGATCATGGCGAGCGTCCTCGTAGACTTCGAGAACGCCCTCTACGCCGAGGCCCGGGTCGAGCCGGGAGACGTTTTCCGGACCGCCGTCGTCCTGGCCCGGGAGGACGTCACCGATTCCGTCACCGTGGTGACCCTCGGCGGTCCCGACGGTGGCGACCTGCCAGACTTCCGACCCGGCCAGTACACCTCCGTCGGAGTGGTGCTGCCCGACGGCGCGCGTCAGTTGCGTCAGTACTCGCTGTCGGCGGCGCCGGGGTCGGGCACGTGGCGGATCGGCGTCCGCCGGGTCGACGCGGTCTCCGGTGGCGCGGGTCCGTGCCCCGCCGGTGAGGTCTCCGGGTGGCTGCACGCCCACGCCAGGGTCGGCACCACGCTCCAGGTCACGCTGCCGTTCGGTGACCTGGTCCTGGACGCCGCGGGAACCGGGTCGGGCCCGGACGCGGCACCGGTCGTCCTGTGCTCGGCCGGGATCGGCATCACCCCGATGCTCGGCATGATCGCTCACCTGTCGGCGACCGACGATCCCCGGCGCGTGCTGATCCTGCACGCGGACCGCTCGCCCGACCAGCACGTTCTGGCCGAGGAGGTCGCCGGCGAGTCCTCACTGCTCGCCGATGCCGAGGTGCACACCTGGTACGAGCACGGCGCGGACGCGGCCTCCGGACCCGGGACGGTCCACCCGGGCCTCATGGACCCGGCCTCCGTCGGACTCCCGGCGGACGCACACGTCTTCCTGTGTGGCTCCACCGGCTTCCTCCAGTCGATGCGCCCGAGGTTCCTCGAGGCCGGGGTGCCCGAACACCGGATTCACGCCGAGCTCTTCGCCCCCAACGACTGGCTGGTCTAGTCCCGCGCGCCGGGCGGCACCCGGGTCACTCCGGCAGCGGTTCCAGCCCGACCCCCTCGAGCGCTCTGCGGCCGCGATCAGAGGTGACCAATTCGCGGAACCGGTCGGCAGCGACCCGCTCAGCTTCGCCGTCCGGGCCGCCCTCCCCACCGGGTACGCGGGCGAGGACGTACCGGGTCATGCCCGCTGACCTCATCAGCTCGCGTTCGCGGCCCTCCACCTCGACGGGCGCCACCCACCCGTTCGAACTCGCCACGTCCGTGCGGTAGACGATTCCCACGTCCATCTCACCGTCCGCGAGCCTGGCGGTGAGAGCGCGGGACCCACCCGATTCCCTCACGGCGTCCACGGGTTGCACCGACCAGGCCGTGAGCACCTTCTCGGTCGCCTTCCCGCACGGGGTGTCCACCGCGCACAGGCCCACCCTCAACTCCGGACGGGCCAGGTCGGCCATCTCTCGGACGTCGCGGGGGTTCCCGGCCGGGACCGCCACGACCACGTGGTTGCGGGCGAAGATCTGCGGCCCCACCGCAGCGCCCTGCTCTACTGCCGACTCCATCGCCTCCTCGCTCGCGGAGGCGAAGACGTTGAGGTCCGTGCGTTCGGACAACCCCCGGGCGATCTCGTCCGACCGCCCGAGTTCGAGATGGACCCGAACACCCGGGTTCTCCTCCTCGAAGATCCGGATGATGTCGACGAACGCCTCGGACAGCGACGGGGCGGCCGCCACCCCGAGCGAGACGACCGCGGTGGCCTCAGGCTCCTCGACCGCACAGGCGACGCCGGAACACATCAGGGCGACGCCCAACGCGAGCCCCGAACGCCGTCCCACCGGTCACCCTCCGGCGAACGGGGGCAGGACGTCGACCACGGAGACCCCGTCGATCGACGCGTGGGGATCGCGGGTGGTCTCCTCGCCGATGAGGAACGACGAGACCGTGACGATGCTGGCGAGCGGCTCACCGTGCCGCTCGCAGACCTCCCGGGCCAGTTCGCCGATGGTGGTCGCCTCCGTGAGGAGGCGCTCGCGCGCGGTGCCGGCCGCGTCCTCGGCCGCCGCGTAGTACCCCACGGTGATCATTCTGGATGTCGTGCTCACGTGGTCGACTCTAACCTCTGTCCCGGACACGCCGGCACCATTTTGTTGACAAATCATCCACCTATGGCGCCCATCGACCTGCGCGGCCGGTGGAACGCCGTCCCGCCGATGCCGTGCCCGGCCTGCTTGCCCCACATCGCCCCGCGCCAGACCCGGGCGATCTCCGCGTCCTGCGCGCCGGAACGCAGGACGCCCAGGACGTCGGTCTCGTCGTCGCTGAACAGACAGGATCTCACTGTGCCCTCCGCGGTCAACCTCGTCCGGTCGCAGGCCGCGCAGAAATTCCGGGTGACGGTGGCGATCACCCCGACGTGTGCCGGAGACCCCGCCACCGAACGTCCGACCACCTGCCACAACTCGGCCGGTGCGGACGGGTCCTCGCGGCCGGCGGGGACGAGGTCGAATCGCGCGCCCAGCACCTCGAGCAGCTCCTGCGCGGTGACCATCTCCACCCGGGACCAGGTGTTGTCGGCGTCGAGCGGCATCTCCTCGATGAACCGCAGCTGCACGCCCTCGGTCAGAGCCCATTCCAGCAGGTCCGGAGCCCCGGGCAGGGTCGCCCGCATCGGCACCGCGTTGACCTTGACCGGGTCGAGTCCCGCCTCGACCGCGGCCCGCACCCCGCGCAGGACCGACGGCAGTCGATCGCGGCGGGTGAGCTCCGCGAACTCCAGGCGGTTGACCGTGTCCAGCGAGATGTTGATCCGGTCGAGCCCGGCGTCGACCAGCGCGCCCACCCGGTGCTCGAGTCCGACACCGTTACTGGTCAGGGCGATCGGCAGGTCCGGGCACGCCGCCCTGGTCCCGGCGATGATCTGCTCGAGGTCCTGGCGCATCAGCGGTTCCCCGCCGGTGAAGCGCACCTCGCGCACCCCGAGTTCGTGGTGCGCGAGCGCGACCAGCCGGACCACCTCGTCGCCCGTCATCCGTGCGGCGTCGGGGATCGGGGGCAACCCCTCCTCCGGCATGCAGTACGTGCACCGCAGCGAGCATTTCTCCGTCAGCGACACGCGCAGGTCTCGCGCGGTGCGACCGAAGGTGTCGATGAGCACCGAGGTGTTCGGGGGGTCCTGCGTTGTCACGCGCACCTCCGATCTGCCGGCCGTCCGGGTCGAGTGTAGGCGCGCGCCCGCATCACCGGCGGGCGGCTACCTCTCCGGCACCTCCACCTCCGGGTTCGGCCCGAGGAGGGTGAGCTCGTGGATCTCGTCGCGCTCGGCCTGCGCTCTCAACTGCGGGGCGATCACCCGGGCGAGGTGGTAGCCCAGCACCACCACGAGGGTGCCGAGCGCGATCCCGCCGAGCTGGAAGTCGTCCGTCACGACCAGGGTCGTGTCGCCGACGGCGATCACCACGCCCGCCGCGACCGGGACCAGGTTGAGCGGGTTGCCGAAGTCGACCCGGTTCTCCTTCCAGATCTTGGCACCGAGCAGGCCGATCATGCCGTACAGGACCACCGTGATCCCGCCCAGCACCCCGCCGGGCGTCGCCGAGATCACCGCACCCAGCTTCGGCGAACACCCCAGGAGGATGGCGGTCAGGGCGGCCACCACATATGCGGCGGTGGAGTAGACCTTGGTCGCGGCCATCACCCCGATGTTCTCGGCATACGTCGTCGTCGCCGATCCACCGAACGAGGTGGCCAGGACGGTGCCCGCACCGTCGGCGGCCAGGGCCCGGCCCATCAGGCCGTCGGTCTCGGTGCGCGTGATCTCGCCGATCGCCTTGACGTGACCGGCGTTCTCGGCGATCAGGGCGATGATCCCGGGGACGATGAGCAGCACGAACGCGAGCGAGAAGTCCGGGGCGTGGATTCCCACCACGCCCGCGGCCTCGTCGGTCATGGGCGGCAGCCCGAGCCACGGCGCGTCCCACACTCCCGACCAGTCCACCCGCAGGTGCTCCGTCACCTCACCGGCGGTGGCGTTGAACGAGGTGATGGGCCCGGTCACCAGGTCGAGGACCCACGACAGGACATATCCGAAGATCAGCGCGAGGAAGATCGCGATCCGGCCGGCGAAGCCCTTCAGTCCCACGGTCATGAGGATCAGGGCGATCATCACCGTCAGTGCCACCCACTGGTCCTGCGGCCAGTAGGTCTCGGCCACGACGGGCGCCAGATTGAAGCCCAGCAGCATCACCACGGCCCCGGTGACGACCGGCGGGAGGATCGCGGTGACCACGCGCCCGCCCACCACGTGCACGATGATGCCGACGACGGCGAGCGTCGCACCCGCCACCAGCATCGCGCCGGTGACCTCCGCGCTCGTGCCACCCTGCGCGCGGATCGCCGCGACCGCCCCGACGAACGCGACCGAGGTGCCCAGGTAGCTGGGGACCTGCCCCTTGACGATGGCCAGGAACAGCAGCGTACAGACGCCGGAGAAGAGGATGGCGAGCTGTGGGTTGAGCCCCATGATGATGGGGAAGACGAACGTCGCGCCGAACATCGACACCACGTGCTGGGCGCCGATGCCGATGGTCCGGGGCCAGCTCAACCGTTCCATGGGGGCCACGACCTCGCCGGGCCTGATGCTCTTGCCGTCACCGTGGACGGTCCACAGCGTCGTTCTCCCCGGCCTTCTCGCCACCGTCGCCCCTTAGCTTCGCCGCCTGCGCCCCGCGCGCGGACCGTAGGCACAGTACAACGCGATTACCGTGGGGGCATGGCCTCCCACCC
>NZ_JADDKI010000089.1:0-11990 GCF_015356725.1 Dietzia sp. SYD-A1 | reverse complement strand
ACCCGCGAGAGGTGGATACGGGACGGGAGCGACCCCGCGGGGAGTCCTGTCCTGCGGCGCCTGGGCGGGAGGTGCGTCGAATCCGCCCCGCTCGGGCGACGTCGACGGTTCGGACCCTACCGGAGCCGGCTGCAGCGGCCTGACCGGCGCGCCGAGCGTCGCCTCAGGCTCGCCGACCACCTCGATCACACCGTCCGACCCCCTGGTGAGGATGGGGGCACTGGCGACCCCGACCATTCCGAGCTTCTCGGCGCGCTGCGCCAGGACCTCCGCCGACCGGGCGCGCTCGTTGGACGCCCGGAGCGCCTCCATGCGCTCGACGAGCTCCACGTTGGCGTCGCGCGCGTTCTTGAGGTCGTAGGTGTCCTGCGTCGTCTGCGCCGACAGCAGGAGAGTCCCGCCGACGCCCGTTCCGATGAGGAGGAGCATGACCACCACGAAGGGGATCCGACCCGCCAACTCGGCAGGACTCAGTCGTTCCGCGGGGACGACCACCGTCCTGCGCCCCCGCACCGAGCGGGTGACCGGCTTACGGCGCAGGCCCACCGCCCCGACGCCCGGGGGCCGCCCGGTCGGGGCGGTGGGCGCGCGCCGGGTATCTGAGCTGTCGGCGGGATCCGCCGTGTCGATGGTGCTCGTCATGGGGTTCTCCCGTCGATACGCCGGACGCATCGCACCCGGACCGAGGCCGAGCGCGGGTTGTGGTCGATCTCGGACTGTGACGCCTTCTCCGCCCCGCGGGTCACGGACTCGAACTCGGGGCCGTGCCCCGGCAGTTCCACCGGCAGTCCGGCCGGGGTGCGCGAGGCGGTCCGGAGGGTGAGTTCCCGCTTGACGATCTTGTCCTCGAGCGAGTGGTACGCCATGAACAGCGCCCGCCCGCCACGCCTCAGGAGGTCGAGGTACCCCGGTACCGCGTTCTCCACCGCCTCGAGCTCGGCATTGACCTCGATACGCAGGGCCTGGAAGACGCGCTTTCCGGGATGCCCGCCGGTGCGTCGTGCGCCCTGGGGAATGGTGTCGTAGAGGAGTTCGACGAGCTGGGCGCTGGACGAGATGGGATCGGTCTCCCGGCGACGCACTATGGCGGAGGCGATCTGTCGCGCGAACCGCTCCTCGCCGTAGACCCTGAAGATCCTCGCGAGATCGTCGCGCGGGTAGTCCGCCAGGATGTCGGCGGCGGTCGGCCCCGTGGTGGGGTCCATCCGCATGTCCAGCGGCGAGTCGACCGAGTACGCGAATCCCCGCTCTGCCACGTCGAGCTGCATGGATGAGACACCGAAATCGAGCAGCACCCCGTCGATCGCGGGCCCGGCGTCGTCCCTCGACTCCGCGGGAAGACTGCTCACGATCAGGTCGAGATCGTCGAACCGGGCGTGCACGGGAGTGAACCGGTCCCGGAACGCGGTGAGCCTCCGGGTGGCGATCTCGAGGGCGTCCGGGTCGCGGTCGACCCCGACGACCCGCAGGTCGTCGAATGCGGCGAGGAGGTGCGAGGTGTGTCCGCCCAAGCCCAACGTGCCGTCCACGATCACCGGCCTGCGGCCCGCTGTGGCGGCGGCGTCGACGACTGGCCGGAAGAGTTCGAGGGTGCGGTCGAGGAAGACGGGGACGTGGCCGAACCGGGCCGCGGCGCGGTCGGAGCCGGGCTCTTCCGCCATGTCGCCTCCCTCCCGTCCGGATGCCATCGGCTCTCCGGTTGTGGTGGAGCCCCCTGGTCCCCGTCCGGTACCCACCTGGCGTTGGGGAAGTACGCCAGGGTGGTGCCGGGCAGGGGCCGGGGGGCTCCGTCCGTCGTGCTCTCGTGCTGTCCACATGCCGTGCTGTCGAAATGCGCTCTCGACAGTGCGTTCTCGACCCCGGCGATCAGAATTCGATCCCCAGGGATGTGCCCTCCATCTCGGAGAACACGGGGAGGTTCTCCGCGCTGTAGCGGTCCCAGGCGTCTGCATCCCAGACCTCGAGGCGTTCCCCCAGGCCGTTGACCACGCAGTCCTTGCCGAGGCCCGCGTAATTTCGCTGACTCACCGGGATGGAGATCCGCCCCTGTGAATCGAGTTGTTGAACCTCCGCGCCACTCACCAGGAGCCGGAAGAACGCCATGTGCCTCTCGCTGAGGTTGGCGGTCGGCCGCACCTTTCTGACCAGCGCGTCGAACTCGCGCTCCGGGAAGACCGAGAGCGTGTTGGTGAACCACCCACACACCACCACCCCGTCCGACAGGCCTGGCCTGAACCTGGCGGGGATCGTCAGCCGTCCCTTGTCGTCGAGCTTGGGACGGTGCGTCCCGTACCCGACGAAGGCTCGTTCGCGCTCGGAGTCGTTGGGGTCGGTGTCGGTCACCCGCCACCTCCTGGGATCAGGCCCCTTCGAGCTCCTCGCATCCCCCACTGTACCCCACAATGCCCCACAAACAAGGCCTGCGCCCCACTTCTCCCCACCTTGGGAAGTCTTTGCAGTTCAGACCGCGCAAGAGCGGGACAACTCCGCTACCGGAACCTAACGTGGCGCACCCACACGGACGCATTTCCGGTGGTTGTCTGTGGTTGATGTGACTCGAGCGCATCCGTGGGATTACCGGACGGATGCTGGTGGGGCAAAGTGGAGAGCGGGGGCGCGAGTGGTGGGGACGGTCGTCGCCAACTCGCCCGCCGGACTCTCGGATGACATCGAGCAGGACGGTCGCCGAGACACGTGCGGAGCCACAGGAGTGGTTCGTCGCCAGAGAGGCGGAGCGGAGCGGGCCGGCGCTCGGAAGCGGGCCGATACCTCGGACACCGCTACCTCAGGAGCGGGCCCGAACCTCGCAAATAGGAGGGAGGGGCGAGCGCCGATGCGCTCGCCCCTCCCCGGAGCTCGTCAGACGTCGTGGCTACTGCTCGAACCGACGGCGGAAGCGGTCTTCCATGCGAGAAGAGTAACTCTGGCCTTCCGCCCCCTTGGTGGACGACTTCCCCGCACCCGGCACCCGGGTTCCACCGGAGGCCGCGGTCGACGACCCCGTGGAGGGCGCCGAACGAAGAGCCATCACACCGGCCGCGAACATCACGAGGAAACCCACCAGACTGAGGACGGGAAAACCGCCGGGCTTGAAGTCGAGCGCCAGCCCGCCCACTAGGAGCGCGACCCCCACGAGACCGAGGACCACTACTACACCGGCGGGTCGCCGACCACCGGCCCCACCGGTCTTTCGAACAGACGACGCGAACTTGGGGTCGTCGGCGTAGAGCGCATTCTCGATCTCGTCGAGCATGCGCTGCTCGTGCTCGGACAGGGGCACTGCGACCTCCTCAGAACGCTCGTGCTTACGAGCTCGGCCGGCTCGGCCGTGTGACGTGGACAGTCTACGGGGATCGGCCGGTCGAGGGTTCCTCCCATCATACGAGCGCAACGCGGTGGTGACCACCGCGATTCCGCGTGACGACGGGAAGCCTGCCCCACCCGTCGTCCACGGCGTCACGCCGCCGGCCCCAGAACCCCCAACCGCTCGTCCACCAGGTCCAGGAATCGGCCGACCGCCCAGAGGAAATCGTCCGCCATACAGTGTGAGACGTCGCGGGGCAGACCGTCCTCCACGGCGGCGGCGAGGGTCGAGTAACCGCCGAACGCGGAGGCCCATTCCGCCAATTCGGGCACTTCCGCGGCGAGTCTGTGCCAAACATCGGAAGGTCCACGACGACGCGGCCCCGGGGACACGAGCGCCGCCGCCGCCGACCTCGCCGCGCGGTACGACTCGAGAAACCGGTCGGCGGGGGACGTCGCGGCCACGGCCCGGCCCCGGTGGATCTCGGCGCGCTCCGCTCGACCGAGGAACCCGACGGCACCCCCGGCTGGCGTACGGACCGGCGTTCTCGAACCCATCTGCCCTGCACCTCCCCTTCTGCGGCTCACGGTATCGGCGGGGTACGACACAATCCCGGTCGCGAACGCGCGCACGTGATGAGATGGGGTGGATGGACACCGTGATCACCAGCCTGGACGCCGGCGAGTTCCGAGACCGACTGCCCGAGGCGCTCGGTGTCTACGTCGACGCCATGGGTTACCCGCCCCAGGTGATCCGATCCCGGGCCCCCGCGTGGATGGAGCACAGTCACCGAGACGGGTGGTCCGGGGTCGCGGCCTTCGAGTCGCCGCGTCGACGGTTTCTCGGTCACGCCCGTGGGCCGCTGGTGGCCATTTGTTATGGCTACCGGGGCGCCCCTGGTCAGTGGTGGTACGAGCAGGTCGCCCGGGGCCTGAGTGATCAGGGTCGACAGCTGCCGACGGATTATGTCGAACTGACGGAACTCCACGTATCCCCCCGTTATCAGGGGCGCGGGATAGGGACGGAGCTGCTCCGCCGCTTCCTGGCGGACCGTACGGAGCGATCCGTGCTGCTCTCGACCCCCGAGGTCCCCGAGGAGGCCAACGGGGCGTGGCGGCTGTACCGGTCGCTGGGCTTCTCGGATGTACTCAGGGCCTACAGGTTCGAAGGCGACGCCCGGCCCTTCGCCGTACTGTCGCGTCCGCTCCCCCTCACCCAGCACGGAGGCTCGCGTGAACAACCGTCATGACGTCGTGGTGATCGGATCCGGTCACAACGGACTCATCTGCGCCGCGTATCTCGCGCGGTCCGGCCTCGACGTCCACGTGGTGGAGAAGGACACGGTCCTGGGCGGTGCCACCTCCACGGTCGAGCGCTATCCCGGCCACCGCACGGATCGTGGATCGTCAGCGCACCTGATGATCCGACACACGGGTATCCCGGAAGAGTTGGACCTCGCCGCTCACGGCCTCAGGTATGTGGACTGTGACCCGTGGGGATTCGCCCCCGCCCCGCCGGGCAGCGACGACCCCCCGATCGTCTTCCATCGCGACCTCGACCTGACCTGCGCGAGTATCGCCGCCGCCTGCGGCGAGACGGATGCGCGCGCGTACCGCGAATTCGTCCGCCGGTGGGGGGTCCTGGCCGGACGGATGATGAAGGGGTTCGGCGTCCGTCCCACGGCGTCCCGACTGGGAGCGGCGTTCCTCGGTCGGGACGATCTCCGGGATCCCTTCGGCGCGGTCCAGACCTTCCTGTCCTCCGGCGACGCCCTGCTCGACCAGACCTTCACGTCCGAGCGGCTGAAGGCCGCCCTGTCCTGGTTCGGCGCGCAGTCCGGGCCACCGATGTCCCATGCCGGCACCGCGCCGATGATCGGCTTCGCGGCGCTCATGCACCAGACCCCTCCCGGCCGTGCGATCGGCGGGTCGGGCGCGCTCGCCGACGCGCTCGTGTCCGCCGTCCGTGCCGCTGGTGGATCGGTCACCGCGGGTGCAGGAGCGACGGCGATCCGCCGCGCGGGGTCCGGGTGGCGGGTGGAGACCGCGGGGGGCCGGTCACTGCACTGTTCGGCCGTCGTCGCGGCCTGTCACGTCCACACCACGCTCGACCTCCTCTCCCACGAACTCCCCGCGGCGAGACTCGACGCCTGGCGCCGGAGGATCCGCCCCGGGTTCGGGCTGGGGATGGTCGTCCGGCTGGGCACGACGGATCTGCCGCGTTACCCGGGAGTGCCCACGACGACCAGTTCGCACGGGCTGCAACTGCTCGTGACAGACCGTCGCCGACTCGACCACCGGTACGGGGTCGCCGCGGCCGGACGGCTCGACGCGGATCCCGCCGTCCTCGCGATGAGCTTCAGCTCGCTCGACCCCTCGCTCGCGCCGGCGGGCCGGCACGAGCTCACACTGTGGTCGCAATGGCACCCACGGCATCTCGCGGACGGGCGCTCCTGGTCGCAGGCGGGTCCCGGGGAGGCGGACCGGATCATCGCGGCCGCGGAGCGCTTCGCGCCCGGGCTCACCGACTCCATCGTCCACCGCCATGTCCAGACACCTCAGGACCTGGAGACCGAGCTCGGCCTGATCGGGGGCAACGTGATGCACGTGGAGATGTCCCTCGACCAGATGCTCCCCATGCGACCCCACCCGGATCTGGCCGGACACACCGTCCCCGGCGCCGACGGCGTGTTCCTCGCGGGCGCCTCCACCCATCCCGGCGGCGGCGTCATCGGCACGAGCGGCAGGACGGTGGCACGTCTCGTCGGTCGCCGACTCGGCACGTCGACGCGGCGTCGGCTCCGCACGCGGGCACAATGACGACCGTGATCGAACCGAGCGGCACAGCGACCAACCCCGTGACGGCCCCGCGCTCCCCCGCGGGCCGCCGGATCGTGGGCGTCACCGCCCTGGTGACGATGCTGTTCGTCCTCACCGGGTGTCTCCAGCTGAACGCGCAGATGAGTGTGCGGAAGGACGACACCGTCTCGGGTCGCATACTGGTGGCCGGTGACCAGCCGGCGCAGACGGCGGCGCTGGACCGGCTGTCGACTCCGTCCGGCCTGGAGCAGAAGGTGAGGATCACCGCCTACTCCGCGGACGGCTTCACCGGCAGGGAGATCTACTTCACCCAGCTGACCTTCGCGGAGGTCGACGCGTTGTCCCTGGCCATCGAGGTCGAGGGCGCCCGTCCCTACACCCTGGGGTTCCGGCGGAGCGGCGACACGGTGTCATTCACGGGCTCGGTGGACCTCTCGGGGATCCCCGCGGACCGCGCGGAGTCCGCGACCACGCGTGTGGACCTCACCTTCCCCAACCGTATCGGCGAGACTAACGGCACGCTCGGTGGGGGCAACTCCGTGAGCTGGACGCCGGCGCCGGGCTCCATCACCCGGATGCAGGCGTCCTCGTCCTACCCGGATCCCGCCACCCGCGGGTTCGCGGTATGGATGATCGTCGGGATCGGCGCGGCCCTGCTGGTGTCGATCGGGACGATCCTCGCCGCCCGGACCTCCCGCGCCCGCTCGGACCGCCTCGTGCGCTGACCCGCCCGGGCCCCCGCGACAGCGCGGGCACCCGCGACAGAACGGAGCGGGCGGTGTCAGACCCCGCTCGCCGCCACGTCCGGCGACGGGACCATCGAGAGATTGGCCAGCACCTCGTGGGTGGCGCGGGAGAAGTTCAGGGTGTTGAAGTGCAGGCACGGCACGCCCTCGGCGATCAGGCGCTCGCAGAGTTCCGTGGCGAACTCGATCCCCACCTCACGCACCGCGGCACGGTTCTCCTCGGGGCCGTCCCCCGCCGCCGTACGCAGCCTGTCGGACAGTCCGTCCGGCAGTGCGCACCCGGACAGCTCCACCATGCGGCGGACCTGACGCAGGCTCGTCACCGGCATGAGCCCGGGGATGACCGGTTTGACGGCCTGCTCCGGGTCCGCGGACTCCAGTCGATCCCGCAGGCGCAGATAGTGCTCGACATCCCAGAACATCTGCGTGATCGAGTACTCGGCGCCGGCGCGGAGCTTGTTGAGCAGGATCTCGGTGTCGTGATCGAGGTCGCGCGCCCGGTAGTGACCCTCGGGGAAGGAGGCGACGCCCACGTGGAGGTCACCGACCTCGTGGATCAGTCGGACGAGCTCCTCCGCGTAGTGCAGACCCTCGGGATGCGGCGTCCAGTCCCCGAGCGGGTCACCGGGGGGATCGCCCCGGAGCGCGAGGATGTTGGTGACCCCCACGTCGGCGTACATCTGGATCATCTCGCGTAGTTCGGCGATCGAATGGCCCACTGCCGTCAGGTGCGCGATGGGGACCAGGTCGGTCTCCCGGACCACCCTCTCCACCACCTTGACGGTCCGGTCGCGGGTGGAGCCGCCCGCACCGTAGGTGACGGACACGAACGCCGCCCCCAATTCGGAGAACACCGAGGCAGCGCGCCACAGACGGGCCTCCGCGGCCTCGTCCCGGGGTGGGTAGAACTCCACGGAGAACGGCACCCTGGGGGTGCGCGACGAGGCGATGCGGTCCACGATGCTCGGGTGTCGGTCGCCGCCCGCCGGTACGAGGTGGGGTAGCTGGGTCACCGGACCAGGGTAGCCCGACACGCGCCGGTCCCGACCCCCGCCCGGCGACTAGGATCACGGTCACGAGGGCTGCCGGGCGGCGGCGCCCCGAAGGGATGGTGACCGTGGTCACGGCGACTCGTCCGGACGACGCGCAACGGGTGCTCGGCGCCCTCCGCCGCCATCTCGACGAGCGGCGGCGGGTGGTGTCAGGGGTCGACGACCGTGTCGACGCCCTCGCGGGACGGTTGTCGGACTTCGTCCTCAACGGCGGCAAACGGATCCGACCCCGTTTCGGCCTGGCCGGGTGGTCGGCCGCGAGCCCGGCGGACGCGACGGTCCCGGATGAGATCCTCACGGCCTGCGCCGCACTCGAGTTGATCCAGGCCTGCGCCCTCATCCACGATGACATCGTGGACGCCTCGGACACCCGTCGCGGCCGACCGACGGTCCATCGTTCGATCGAGGCGACACACCGCGACCTGGGATGGTCCGGAGACCCCGCCCGGTACGGCGTGTCGCAGGCGATTCTCGTCGGGGACCTCGCACTGGCCTGGGCGGACGAGATGTTCGTGACCTCGGGCGTCGACCCCACCGCGCTCGGCCGCGCACTGGAGCCGTGGTACGCCATGAAGACCGAGGTGCTCTCGGGGCAGATGCTGGACATCCTCGCCGAGTCCTCCGGTGCGACCGACGAGGAGACGCCGGCCCGGGTCAACCGCTTCAAGACGGCCGCATACACGGTCGAACGGCCCCTGCACATCGGTGCCGCGCTCGCCGGGGCGGAGCCGGGCACCGTCACGGCGCTGCGCGAGTTCGGGGTGGCCGTGGGGCAGGCGTTCCAACTCCGTGACGACATGCTCGGCGTCTTCGGTGATCCGGAGGTGACCGGCAAGCCGTCCGGGGACGACCTCCGAGAGGGCAAGCGGACCCTCCTGCTCGCCCGCGGTACGGCGCTGGCGCCGACCGGGGAGGCGGAATTCCTGCTCTCGGTCCTGGGCACCGATCTCGACCCCGCCGATCTCGAGCGCGCGCGCCGGATACTGGTGGACTGCGGTGCGGTGGCCTCCGTCGAGGCGGAGATCGACACCTTCACGGTCCGGGCCCTGGACGCGATCGGTTCCGACGCGGTGAGCGAGCACGGTCGGGTCACACTCCGCGCCCTGGCCGAGGCCGCCACCCGTCGACGGTCGTGACGGTGGCGCCTGATCCCACCCCGGGGGCCGTCACGTCCCACGAGTCGGATCCGTCGGTGCCGACGCGCGCCGCCCGCTCGCTCACCTCTTCTGCGCGCTCGGCCCTCACCGGGCCCTCCGGTCCCGCGCTGTACCGCGGGATGCTCGGGTCCGCACTCCTGACGCTCGGGGGTTTCGGCGCCGGGGCACTGCCGGTGGACGGTGGACCCGCCGTCGCCGTCGGACTGCTCGGGTTCACCTTCGGTCACGGTGAGATCCTGGCGCTGACGCTGTGCTGGATCGGGATCGCGCTGCTCTTCAGCGGCTGGCTCGCGCTGGGACCGCGGGCGCTGTCCGGTCGGCTCCCCACGCGGGACGCGGTGTGGGCCACTGCGCTGTGGTCGCTTCCGACACTGCCCGCGGTGCCGATGTTCAGCCGCGACGCCTGGTCGTACCTCGCCCAGGGGGCGATGACCGCCGCGGGCGTCGATCCCTACGAGTTCGGTCCCGAGGCCAACCCGGGCGCGTTCTCGGACGAGGTCAGCCCCGACTGGCAGTCGACCGCCACTCCGTACGGTCCGCTCCACCTGCTGCTCATGAGGGGCGTGGTGGCCGTGTCCGGCGGCCACCCGGCGGTGGGGATCGTCATCCTGCGCGTCGCGGTGTTGTCCGCACTGGCCGCACTGACCGTTCTGCTCGTCATGGCCGCTCGCCGGACCGGCGTCGACGCGGCGGCCGCGGTCTGGTTGGCGTGCGCGTCGCCACTCGCCGTGATCCACCTGGCGGGCGGGCTGCACAATGAGATCTTCCCGCTCGTCGCCTGCCTCGGGGCGGTCGTCCTCACCCTCGACGGTCGCGTGACCTGGGCGGGGGCGGCGATCGGGATCGCAGTGGCCTTCAAGGCGACCGCCGTGATCGTGGCCCCGTTCCTGCTGTGGATCACGCTGTCGCGACGCCGCGACGACCCGGCTGTCGCCAGACCGACGCTCAGGGCGCTCGGCGACACGGCGCTGGCCGCGGCGGTCGGGATGGCCGTGCTCGGGCTGACCACCCTCGGGTCCGGCACCGGAGTCGGATGGTTCGACGCGATCGCCGTGTCCGACAGGGTGATCAACTACCTCAGCGCACCGACGGCGGCAGCGCATCTCATCCACGCGGTCACCGACTCCCCCGGGTTCGAGGACGTGCTGGCGGTGGCACGACAGGTCGGGCGGGTGGTCCTCGCCGTGGCGCTGGTGGCGGTGTGGTGGCTCCATCGCCGGGACCGGAGGACGGCGCTGCGGGGAATCATGCTGGCGCTGCTGGCCTTCGTCGTACTGAACTCGCTCGCCTGGCCCTGGTACTACGTGTGGGTGGCCGCGTTCTGGGTTCTGGCGAGGCCGGGGCCACGAGCCACCACCGCCGCGGTCGGAACGACCGTGTTCCTGGTCATGGCGATAGGACCCAACGGATCGACCAGCCTCTACAGCCCGGTGCTCTCCGGGGTCGCGGTGCTCGCCTCCCTGGCGGTGGCCGGGTGGTGGTGGCGGACCACCAGCGGGATCAGAACGCCATCGCCTGAGCGCGCCGGATGACCTCCCGGGCGCGGTGACCGTGGAGTGCGTCCGCGGGCCGACCCGGCAGGCTGTCGTCCTCCGTGAAGAGCCACCGCAGGATCTCCTCGTCGCGGTAGCCGCCGTCCCGCAGGACCGAGACGAGACCGGGCAGGAACCGCACCACCTCGTCGTCGTCGTCCAGGAAGACCGCGGGGACCACCACCACGCCGCCACGCTTGACGGCGATCAGTCCCCCCTCGCGCAGCAGGTCGTGTACACGGGTGACCGGGATCCCCAGTCGACTCGACACCTCGGGCAGATTGATCGTCTCGATGCCCCCGGGCAGGACGTCATCACAATGCGGAACGGTACTCACGGCGACCACGTTAGTCCCAGCGAGGCCCGGCGGTCACCACCGCGGGGACCCCTGCCGGGCGCGCCGCCCGGTCGCATGCCGATATCGCGACGCCGGCGGGCAGAATGGACTCCATGACCACTCACGACGGGCAGCTTCCAGGGCCGGGCACGGTGCTCGACGGGCGCTACCGGCTCGACGCCGTGATCGCCCGGGGCGGGATGTCGATCGTCCACCTGGCCACTGACGAACGGCTCGACCGTCACGTCGCCGTCAAGTTGTTGGATCCCGCCCTCGCCGGAGATCGGGCCTTCGTCGACCGGTTCACCCTCGAGGCCCGCTCGGCCGCTCGGCTGTCCGACCCGGGCATCGTCCAGGTCTTCGACCAGGGGGTCGAGGGGGACACCGCCTTCCTCGTCATGGAACTGGTCCCGGGCGGGACCCTGCGCGAGCTCCTCGACGAGCGCGGACCCATGCCCCCCTACGCGGCCGCCGCCGTACTGCGCCCACTGCTCGGCGCTCTGCGCGAGGCTCACGCGGCCGGGTTGGTGCACCGCGACATCAAGCCCGAGAACGTCCTCATCTCGACGACCGGTGCCGTCAAGCTCGCCGACTTCGGCCTCGTGCGTGCGGTGGCCGAGTCCAGAGCGACCTCCCGGAGTGTCGTGATGGGCACCGCCGCCTACCTCTCCCCCGAGCAGATCTCCGGAACCGACACCGATGGACGCTCCGACCTCTACTCACTCGGCGTCCTCGCCTACGAGATGCTCACCGGGGAACCCCCGTTCAGCGGGGACAACTCGATCGCCGTGGCCTACCGTCGCCTGGACACCGACGTCCCCGCCCCGTCCGACCAGTCCGATTCCGTGGCAGAGGACCTCGACCACCTGGTCCTCCGGGCGACGCGCCGCAGCCGCGAGGACAGGTACCCGGACGCGGCGGAGATGCTCGACGACCTCGACCGGGCCGCCGAGATCGGACGGTTCCCCACCTACGTCGTCCCCGCACCGCAGCAGTCGTCCTGGTCCAGGGCCCGGGCTGCCGCCGCCCGATCGGCGCCCGAC
>NZ_JADDKI010000088.1:0-5159 GCF_015356725.1 Dietzia sp. SYD-A1 | reverse complement strand
GGCCCTGGCCGCGCGGCGGCACGACCCCGACTTCGGCACCCGCGGCGCGCTCCAGGGCGTCGCCGCTCCCGAGGCCGCGGGCAACGCCACCGCCGGCAGCGCGATGGGCGCACTGCTCGTCCTGGGCCTGCCGACCTCGGCGACGGCCGCCATGATGCTGGCCGCGTTCCAGCAGTACGGGATGCAGCCCGGCCCCATGCTCTTCGAGACGAGCGCCGCGCTTGTGTGGCCGCTGCTCGCCAGCCTGTTCGTCGGGCTGATCATCCTGCTGGTCATCAACCTGCCGTTCGCGGCCGTCTGGGCGAAGCTGCTGCTGATCCCCCGCCACTACCTGTACGCCGGCGTGACGGTGATCGCGATGCTCGGCACCTACGCGATCTCCTCCTCGACACTGGACCTGTGGATGGTGATCGCGATCGGCATCCTGGGATTCGTCATGCGCCGGTTCTCGATCCCGCTGGCCCCGGTCCTGATCGCCGCGATCCTCGGCCCGCTGGCCGAGCTCGAGCTGCGTCGGTCGCTGGCACAGTCCGAGGGCGACGTGTCGATCCTGGTCTCGTCGAACATCACCCTCGCGCTCTACGGCCTGCTGGCCGTGGCCGTGGCGGCGAGCATCATCCAGCACACCCGGCACCGTCGTCGTCGCCGCCGGGAGGCCGCGGCGGAATTGGAGGCCGCACGGTAAGGAGCTCGGACACGACGAAGGCCGCCCACGACACGTGGGCGGCCTTCGTGATCCTGATCGGTACCGGTGGGGGGACTCGATCCCCCGACCTCACGATTATGAGTCGTGCGCTCTAACCAGCTGAGCTACACCGGCATGCGCTGCCAGTCGGGCGATCGGGCCGCCCCGCACAGTGCGAGCCCCCTGACGGAATCGAACCGTCGACCTTTTCCTTACCATGGAAACGCTCTGCCGACTGAGCTAAGGGGGCCGGCCACCCTGGGTCGCGAAGCGCTCCGCGGCTCGGGGTGAAAGCCTCTAGCAGATTACACACAGGCTCGAACGGGGCACAAATCGCCCGGTGGAGCGGGGTCGAGGCCCCGCTGGCAGGATGTGGGGCATGCGTATCTCCGTGGTCGTCCCCGTCCTCGACGACGCCCACGAGCTCGCCGGGTGCCTCGCGGCCCTGCACGGCCAGACGAGGCCGCCGGACGAGATCGTCGTGGTGGACAACGGATGCTCTGACACGAGTGCGGACGTCGCCCGCGAGGCCGGCGCGCGAGTGGTGACCGAGCCGGTCCGGGGCATCCCCTCGGCCGCCGCCGCCGGCTACGACCGGGCCTCGGGCGACGTGATCGCCCGCCTGGACGCGGACTCCCGCCCGGGCCCGGACTGGATGCGACGGATCGAGAGCGCGTTCGCCGAGGACCCGGGTCTCGTGGCGCTCTCGGGCCCGGGCGAGTTCATCGGACTGAGCGGGTGGCGGGCCCGCGCCGCGCAGCTGCTCTACATGGACGCCTACTTCTTCTCCGTCGGCGCCGCGATGGCCCACCCTGTGTTGTTCGGGTCCAATCTGGCGATGCGGCGCACGGCCTGGGAGCGCGTCCGCGACGGAGTCGACCGGTCGGACCCGGAACTGCACGACGACATCGACCTGTCGTTCCAGTTCGGCGCCGACGACCGGCTGCGGGTGGACAGGTCGCTGACCGTGGGCATCTCCGCGCGTCCGTTCGACGATCCGGCCGCGATGCGCCGGCGCTTCTCCCGTGCGTTCCGGACGATCGCGCGCAACTGGCGCACCTCGCCGCCCTCTCAGCGCTGGATGGGGCGCCTGCGGCGCTGAGTCGGCCGCAGGGCGCTGAGTCGGCCGCAGGGCGCGTCAGGACCAGACGAGCACCGACCACAGGATGATCTGCGTGACGCAGAATCCCGCCAGCATGTTGAGCACCAGGAATCGCTTCCAGCCCTCGTTGGTGCGCTCGGCGTCGGCGTCGGTCACTCCGACATAGGCCGCGACGGTGGCCAGGTACGGCAGGATCGCGAAGGCGGCCCCGGACGCGGGCCACGGCGCCGCCACCAGCAGGACGATCACCGCGGCGGCGTAGCAGGCCAGCGCGAACCACACCGCGGCGCGGGCCCCGAGCACGGTGGCGACGGACTTCAGGTCCGCCTCGCGGTCGAAGCGGACGTCCTGGACGGCACCGAAGGCCTGCGAGGCGGCGCCCCACAACATGAAGGCCACCAGGCAGGCCCACACTCCCCCGGTCAGCTCGGCACCCGCGATGGTCCAGCCGACGATCGCCGGGGAGACGAAGTGGAAGGCGGAGGTCACCGAGTCGAGGAACGGGATCTCCTTGAACCGCAGTCCCCTGGCGCTGTAGGCGATCACGGCGAAGGCGCTCGCGGCGAGCCACAGGGACGACTCCAGCGATCCCACCAGCACGAGGTAGAGGAGGAACGGCACCGTGGTCACCGCGGAGGCCACGAGGGTGGCGGTGTGACGGGAGCGTTCCAGCACCGATCCCTCGACGCCGCCCTTGCGCGGGTTGCGCAGGTCCGACTCGTAGTCGAACACGTCGTTGATCCCGTACATCGCCAGGTTGTAGGGCACCAGGAAGAAGACCGTGCCGATGACGCCGACGAGGTCGAACCCCCCTGTGGCCAGGAAGTACGCCAGGGCGAACGGCGCGGCGGTGTTGATCCACGACACCGGCCGGGACGACCAGAACAGCGTGGAGAGCAGACCGGGTGACGGGGACCGCTCGGGGGTGCGGACCTCGTCGTCGTCGTGCCCCGGACCGCGTGCCAGCAGCGCGTCACCCCTGCCCGACACCGTCGGGTTCCCGACCCCGGCCCCGACGCGCGGCGACTCGGTGAGCAGCGCCCACACCGACGGCACGAACACCGCCGCGGCCACGGCGTAGGCGAAGTCCTCGATGGGCGCCACGCCCAGCCGGATGCCGCTGGTGAGCTCGTCGTCGTACGCCACGAGCCCGGCCGAGATCATGATGTTGTCGAACACCGCGGTGAGGATCATGAGAATGACGAATGCGCCGGCGACCCCGATCAGCCACCGGCGCCTGGCCTGACCTCGCAGGCGCCAGGCCGCGAGGAGGGCCACGGCCACCACGGGGATGGACATGGTGAGGTTGAGGGTCGTGTAGAGGCTGGTCACGGGCGTTCCCCCGCCGCCCGGGCCGTCCGGGACGCGGCCGCGTGCTCGACGGCACGGGAGACCCCCGCCGCACACACCAACGCGAGGTGGGACAGGAACGCCAGGAACACGACCTCCTCGACCGGGATCTCGGGGGCCACCAGCAGACCGGTCATGAAGTCGGTCTGGCCGCGGAAGAACACCCCGCTGCGCACCCCGAGGACGTCCCACGTGAGCAGCAGCGCCACGGAGGCGGTGACGGCGAGCGCCGCCGCGGCGGGCGCACGGAACGCCGCCAGCTTCCAGCGGTGGTCGATCACCAGGATCCCGGTGAACGAGACCACCTGAACCAGGAGATAGGCCAGCCCGATCACCTGTCGAACACCGCCCTGTCTTCTCCCGCCCTGTCGAACACCGTGCCCCCGCCGGGCTCGGCCACCGGCGCCGTACCCGTGTCGCCCCGGACGTGTTTGAGCACCAGCTCGGCGCTGATCAGGCACATGGGCAACCCGATCCCGGGGATGGTGGACGCCCCCGCGTAGTAGAGGCCGTCGACGTGCCGGGAGACGTTGCGGGTCCGGAAGAACGCGCTCTGGGCCAACGTGTGGGCCGGCCCGAGGGCGGTGCCGCGCCACGCCCCCAGATCCTGTTCCAGATCGGCCGGCGCGATGGTGCGACGGACCACCACGCGCTCCGCCAGGTCGGGGATCCCGGTCCAGTCGGCGATCTGGGCGATCGCCCGGTCGGCGGCCGCCTCGATGGTCGCGTCACCGGCGCCGTCGACGCCCCCGTGCCCGAGACCGGGGTCGGCGGGGATGGGGACCAGGACGAAGAGGTTCTCGTGCCCCGCGGGGGCGATGCCGGCGTCGGGGTCGTCGGTCGCGCTGGGGCGGCAGACGTAGAGCGAGGCCGGGTCGGGGATGTGGGTGGAGGCGCCGAAGATCGCGTCGAAGCCCTCCTCCCAGCGGTCGGTGAACAGCAGGGTGTGATGCGACAGCTGCGGCAGCTCACCCTTCACGCCCAGCAGCATGAGCAGCGCGCCGGGCCCCGGCGTCTTGGAGTCCCAGTAGGACTGCGGGTAGGTGCGAAGCTCCTCCGGGAGCCACCGGGTCTCGAGGTGGTGCAGGTCGGCGGCGCCCACCACGAGCCCGGCGGGCAGGGTCCGCTCGTCACCGGCGCGGTCGCGCACCCGGACACCGGTCACCCGTGCGCGGGTGGTGCCGCCGTGAGCCCCGCCGTGGGCGGAGGTGGTCAGTTCGACGGCCCGGGTGCCGGTGTGGATGCGCACCCCCTGGGCCTCGGCCACCCGCCGGACGGCCGCGATCACCTCGGTGAACCCACCGCGGGGGTACAGCACGCCGTCGGTGAGGTCGAGGTGGCTCATCAGGTGATAGATCGACGGGGCCAGGTACGGCGAGGACCCCAGGAACACCGCCGGGTAACCGAGGATCTGCTGAATCCGGCGGTCGGTGAAGCGGCGGGAGACGAACGACTGCAGCGGCTGCACGAGCCGCGCCACCAACGCCCCGGCGCGGGCCAGCACGTCCGGCCGCACCAGCGCCGGATACGAGGTGAAGTTGGTGTAAAGGAACCGTCGCAGCGCCAGCTCGTAGGTCGCCCGGGCGGAGTCGAGGTACCTCCCCAGGGCGGCACCCGCACCAGGCTCGAGCGACTCGAACAACTCCTGTGACGCCTGACGGTCCGAGCGGACGTCGACCGGCTCTGCCCGTCCCTCGAAGTAGACGCGGTACCCGGGGTCCAGCCGGACCAGGTCGAGTTGCTCGGCGGCGGACGAGCCGCAGAGCCGGAAGAAGTGGTCGAACACCTCGGGCATCAGGTACCAGGACGGCCCGGTGTCGAAGCGGAAGCCCTCGGCGGACCAACTACCGGCGCGGCCGCCCACCTGGTCCGTCGCCTCGACCAGGGTGACGTCGCGCCCATCCCGGGCCAGCAGGGCGGCGGTGGCCAGACCGGCGATCCCGCCTCCCACCACCACGACGGGGCCGTCCGGTGCCGGTCGGCGGGCGTGGGCGCCGGGTAGTCGATCGGTCAGGACACGGG
>NZ_JADDKI010000087.1:0-5282 GCF_015356725.1 Dietzia sp. SYD-A1 | reverse complement strand
GAGCAGCCGCGCGCTCGTGGTGGGTACCGGGGGGATCGGCCGGGCCACCGCGCGGCTGCTCAGGGCCGTGGGACTGGACGTCCGGGGGGCGGGGCGTCGACCCTCCGACGACGACGAGGACTTCGGCGTCGTCCTGGACTCGGCCCGACTGGCAGAGCACCTCGGCGACGTCGACCACCTGGTCATGGTGGCCCCGCTGACCGCGGCCACCAGCGGGATGCTCGGCGAGGTCGAGCTGGCCGCGCTCCCGGACGGCGCCCACGTGATCAACGTGGGGCGGGGCCAACTGATCGACCAGGAGGCCCTCACCAAGGAGATCGCCGCGGGCAGACTCTCGGCGCATCTGGACGTCCTCGTCGTCGAACCCCTCCCCGACGGCGACCCGCTGTGGACGCTCGACGGCGCGCACATCAGCCCACACATGTCGGGCGACGTGGTGGGCTGGCGCGATACGCTCTCCCGGCAGTTCCTCGACCACCTCCACGCGTGGCTCGGGGGTTCCGAGCCCGGGCCCGCGGTCGACAAGGGCCGGGGATACGTCAGCGGCTGACCGGTTGTGGGTCGTCAACGCCCTGCTTACGGTCGAGGTCAGAGGCGGGTAGACGAGATCCGCCGGCGACCGAGAGGAGCTGCATGGCACTGGCCGTCGACGACTACGTCACGCGCGTGACCACCACCCCGACCATCATCGACAGGCCCGACCCGGTCGTGTGGTCCCGGGCCGACGATCCCGAGATCCGGCGCTTCGCCGAGGTCGGGTACGTGCAGCGACAGGGCGCACTGGACGCGGGCAGGGTGGACGCCTGCCTCGGGGAGGTGCACCGCATCGGTGCCGACCCCGCGATGGCCGCCGACCCACGGGTCATCCGCGAGGCCGGCAGCGACGCCGTGCGATCGATCTTCGACGTCCACATCCTGAGCGAGATAGTGCAGGAGGCGGTCGAGTACTCCGGTGCCGTCGAACTCGCCCGCGAGATCCTCGGCTCCGACGTCTACGTGCACCAGAGTCGACTCAACTACAAGCCCGGGTTCGCGGGCGGCGCGTTCTACTGGCACTCGGACTTCGAGACGTGGCACGCCGAGGACGGCATGCCCCGTCCGCGGGCGTGCAGCGCCTCCCTCGCCCTCACCCGCAACGAGGTGTACAACGGCCCGCTGATGATCATGCCGGGGACCCAGAGATACTTCGTCCAGTGCGCCGGCGAGACGCCGGAGGCGTACTACGAGGAGTCCCTCGTGAGCACTGCGCCGACGATAGGGGTGCCGTCCGAGGGGCACATCGCGGAGCTGTACCACTCCCACGGGCTCCACGTCCTCACCGGCGAGGCGGGGTCGATGACCATGTTCGACTGCAACACCCTCCACGCCTCCGGGGGCAACATCAGCCCGGTGCCGAGGGCGAACGTCTTCGTCGTCTTCAACAGCGTGGAGAACGAGCTGACCACCCCCTTCGCGGGGACTGCGCGGCGCCCCGACTTCCTCGCGAGGCGCTGACGCCCGGTACTGAGGCCCGGTGCTGTGGCCCGGCGCTGAGACTTGGTGCTGACGCCCGGTGGCGTGCCCGCGGACCGAGTGCGGTCGCGCCCTACGGGGTGTCGAGCCCCAGTCCGACGGCTGCCTCGGTGAAGGCGTCCACGAAGGCCTGCAGCGGCCGGCGCCGGGCGTCCCGTTCCCGGTAGGCGATCGAGACCGTCCTGGTGAGAACATCGCTCAGCCGCACCACGTCCACGTCCGCGGTCGTGGTGCTCAGGCCGAGATCGGAGGCCAGGGTCACGCCCAGGCCGGCCGCGACCAGGGCGAGTGCCGTCGACTGCTCGCCGGCCTCGTGGCGGATGTCCGGCTCGAACCCCGCCTCGCGGCACGCGAGCCGCACCGCCCTCCCGAAGTGCGAGCGGGGATGCGCCAGGACCCAGGGCTTCGCCGCGAGGTCCCCCAACGCCACCTCGTCGGCGTCCATCCACCCGCGGGGGGCGACGAGATGTAGCGACTCCACGGCGATCGGGGTCCGGGTGAGTTCGGGGACGCGGGCCATCGTGTAGCTGGAGTAGTCGAGGACGAAGGCCAGGTCGAGGGAACCGTCCCGGACGGCTCCCGTGGTGTCCTCCGGGGCGAGCTCCCGGCTCCGTACCTCGATCCCCGGGTGATCCCGGGCGAGTACCCGGATCCCCTCGGGCAGCAGGGTGGTGGCCACCGACGCCCAGACGCCGGCGGTGAGTGTGGTCCCGACCCCGGCCCGCGCCGACTCCATCGCGTGCCCGGCGTCCTCCACCGCGGCGAGGATGGTCTCCGCGTGCCCCGCGAGGACCACCCCGGCGTCGGTGAGTCCTATCCGCCGGCCGCGCCGCTCGAACAGGGGCGTCCCCGCCTCCCGTTCCAACAGCGCGAGCTGCTGGGAGACCGCGGAGACCGTGTAGTCCAGGGCCCCGGCGACAGCGGTCACGGTCTCGCGGCGCTCCAGTTCGCGGAGCAGCCTGAGTCGATGCAGTGACGGCTCCATGGCCCCGAGAATAGGGGCTGACCGGGGACAGTGCAGAAAAACTGAACGGTCAGGTCCATCGATTCTCGCTGGACCCGGGCCCGTTCTCGCTCCCATCCTGAAATGACCCCGACGGAAAGTCGGGCACAGGCGTTTCAGGAGGCGAGCACGATGACATCCATCGAGATTCCGGGTAGCACCGCGACGACCGGGTCGGTGCCGGTGGCTGTTCCGACTCCGCCCGCGGAGCGGGCCACCACGCGTGAGCCCTACCTGCGGTTGCACTGGAAAGACGACGTGACGGGCGCCCGCGGTTTCCTCGTCGTCGACACCCTCGTCGGTGGCCTGGCCACCGGGGGCACCAGGATGCGGGCCGGCTGCACCCTTGGTGAGGTGGAGGACCTGGCCCGGGGCATGACGCGTAAGACCGCGGCGTTCGACCTCCCCGTGGGTGGCGCCAAGGGCGGCATCGACTTCGACCCCAAGGATCCGCGCGCCGTCGAGGTGTTGTCCAGGTTCTGCGAGGCGATGCGCCCGTTCCTCGATCGTCACTGGGTGACCGCCGAGGACCTGGGGGTTCCGCAGCACCTGATCGACGAGGTCTTCGCGGGGCTGGGGATGCGGCAGTCCTACCACGCCGCCATCGAGCGTTCCGAGGATCCCGCCGCGACCGCGGGCCGCATCTTCCGCGGGCTCACAGCCGAGGTGCCCGGTGGGCTGCTCGGCGACGTGATCGGCGGGTACGGGGTGGCGCAGGCGTGCCTGGCGGCGGCCTACGTGCGCGGCTGGGACGTCGGCCGCACGACCGTCGCGGTCCAGGGCGTGGGCACGATGGGTGGCGCGGCGGCCTGGTACCTGCACGAGGCCGGTATGACCGTGGTCGCGGTGGCCGACGCCGCGGGAACCCTCTACGACCCGGCGGGCCTCGACATCCCCGCGCTGCTCGCCACCCGCGACCGCTTCGGTGAGATCGACCGGGCGGCGGTTCCCGCCCGGGTCCAGCGTCTGGAGCGGGATCAGATCATCGGGATGGACGTCGACGTCCTGGTCCCCGCCGCGGTCTCCTACGCGATCACCGCGGACAACTGCGCGTCCGTCACCGCGCCGATCGTGGTGGAGGCCGCCAACGCCGCCACCACCATCGACGCCGAGCTCGACCTCACGGCGCGCGGGATCGCGGTGCTACCGGACTTCGTGGCCAACGCCGGCGCGGTCGCCTGGGCCTGGTGGCTGATCCTCGGAGAGGTCGACGATCAGCCCGGGACCTCGTTCCTGCGGCTGAGCCGGGAGATGACGGCCAAGGTGTCGGACCTGCTCACCCGGTGGACTCCCGCGGACGGCCCGGTGCGCTGGACGGCCGACGTCTCGCACCTGGTACGCGAGGTCCCGCCGGTCGTCGTGCCCTGACCGGGAATCCGCGCGCAACAACTGCAGCCGCACACGAGATCTCGTGTGCGGCTGCAGTTGTTGCGCGCGTGTGCGGAAAGTCGGGTGGGCGCGCCCGGTCAGGCCCCGGCCGCGGAGTCGGCGTCGACCGCCAGTCGCTCTTCGGCAGGCGAGTTCTCCTCAGCCCCGTTCTCCTCGGCCCCGTTCTCCTCGGCCGCCCCGTTTCCCTCAGCCCCGTTCTCCTCGGCCGCCCCGTTCCCCTTTCCGATCGCGGTGTGCAGTCGCGCGCGGCGGGGCGAGTCGTCGGTGCCCAGCAGGAGGTCGATGGTCAACCCCAGCCTGCTGTTGACGTCTGCGGCCGAGGACCTCCTGGTGAGCCACGAGACGAGGTTGGACATCCACACGTCGGAGACCACGCGGGCGATCGAGAGCTGGACCTCGTCCGGCTCACCCTGGGCCATGGCCCGGGCGATGATCCGGTCCATGTAGAAGCCCACCTCCTCGACCTCGTTGGCCACCGAGGCATCGGCGAACATGAACGCCCGGGTCATGGCCTCGGTGAGGTTGGGATCGCGCTGCATGGACTTGGTGATCATGTCCACCACGACCTTCATGCGCTCCTGGGCGGTGTCCCCGGGCGGTGCCGAACGTTCCGTGCGCTGGTCCAGCCTGCGGAACTCACGGGCCAGAGCCGAGACCAGGAGGTGCACCTTGGAGGGGAAGTAGCGGTAGAGCGTGCCCACCGCGACCTCGGCCTTCTCGGCCACGGCCCGCATCTGCACCGCCTCGTACCCACCCTTGGCCGCCAGGGCCAAGGTGGCGTCGAGGATGCGGCGACGCCGCTCCCGCTGCGACGAGGTGCTGGGCTCGTCACCACGGGACGCGGGATCGGACGCGGCTGGACCGGAACCGGTCTCGGTCGAGCTCTTGGTCATGAGGCGAGCCTCCTGGGCTGGCGACGGCCGATCGGGGGCCGGGTGCGGTCATCACGTCCTGCTGGTGCATTCTAGGACACGGTTGTTAGAACACGTTCTATTATGGGGGAGTGCGCCGGTCCTCGGACCCGCGCCGGTTCGAACCCCGTCGCGACGAGGAGCCACCGTGAGCATCGCCACCACCCCGGATCAGATCGAGATCCAGAACTCGATCAGGTCCTGGGCCAAGTCCGTCGATCCCGTGGACACAGTACGCGCACAGGAGACCGACCCGGACGCGTGGAAGGCACTTTGGGCCCAGTTGGCCGAACTGGGGATCTTCGGCGTCGCCGTCGCCGAGGAGTACGGCGGGGCCGGGGCCGAGATCATCGACCTGGCCTGCATGCTCGAGGAGGCCACGGCCCGGATGGCCCCCGGCCCGGTCCTGTCGACCGCCGTCGCGGGCGTGCTGGTCTCGCGCGCCGGGGGC
The DNA here is from genome assembly GCF_015356725.1 of Dietzia sp. SYD-A1. NCBI lineage: Bacteria > Bacillati > Actinomycetota > Actinomycetes > Mycobacteriales > Dietziaceae > Dietzia > Dietzia sp. SYD-A1. The sequence goes on along the minus strand of NZ_JADDKI010000087.1, from coordinate 16 downwards.
GCGGTCGCCTCCGCCC
>NZ_JADDKI010000086.1:0-3007 GCF_015356725.1 Dietzia sp. SYD-A1 | reverse complement strand
TCCCCGCACCGGGCCTGAGTCGGCGCGCCCGGCCCGCTCACCGCGCCGGGCCCGCTCACCGGAACCACGACGACGAGAGGCCCTCCCCGACCGGGGAGGGCCTCTCGCTTCTGTGCGCCATCAGGGACTCGAACCCCGAACCCGCTGATTAAGAGTCAGCTGCTCTGCCAATTGAGCTAATGGCGCCCGCGTGGTGCGAGAGAAACAGTAACAGGGCCCCGCCGTCAACACGAAATCGCCTGGTCAGGGCGGGGGTAGACGGGCCAGGAGGCGGTGATCCTTTATCAATTCGATATGAAATGCAGTGGCGGACGCATGCATACTTGTGAAGACATCCCTCTGGCTCAGTTCATGGTCTGAAGGGACATGACGCTCGGAAGGGGCCATTAGTGAACGTGCGCCACACGGATCGGACCAGACGCCGGGCCCGCGCCCGGTCGAGATCCCGGATCGCGCTGGCCGCCGTGTTCGCGGGCTCCCTCGTGTTGACAGGGTGCACCATCGGGTCAGGGGGAGCGGACGGCGGCCAGGTCGCCGAGGCCCCCGCGGAGCCGTCCGCGGTGATCGACGTCTCCGTGGAGGACGGGTCGCTCGACGCCAACCCCGCGGAGCCGGTGGTGCTCACCGCCAGAGACGGCCGTTTCGATTCGGTGGTCATGCGCAACCCGGAGGGCGTGCAGGTCCAGGGAGAGTTCAACCCGGATCTCACCGAGTGGCGGACCACCGAAGACCTTGGGTACAGCCGCGAGTACACGCTGGAATCCACCGCGACCGACGACGCCGGTCTGGTCACCCGGAGCACCGTCACGTTCAGCACCGTCACTCCCCGTGTCCTCACCGCCGCGTATCTCACGACGGGTCAGGGTGCGACGGTGGGCATCGGACAACCCGTGGCGGTGATGTTCGACGAGCCGATCGCGGACCGTCGCGCGGCGCAGGACAACATCCACATCCGGACCGAGCCAGAGGTGGAGGGTGCTTTCTACTGGGTGTCCAACCAGGAGGTCCGGTGGCGTCCGGCCGAGTACTGGGCGCCGGGAACCACGATCGACGTCGACGTGGACATCTACGGCAAGGACCTGGGCGGCGGGATGTACGGCCAGGAGAACGTGCGCAGCGATTTCCAGATCGGTGACGCGGTCATCTCCCGGGTCGACGACTCGACCAAGCAGATCGTGGTCGAGCGCAACGGCGAGGTGATCAAGACCATGCCCACCTCGATGGGCAAGGCCGACACGCCGACGCCGAACGGCACGTACGTGATCGGGGAGAAGTTGGCCTCCATGGTGATGGACTCCTCGACCTACGGCGTTCCGGTCGACTCGCCGGACGGCTACCGCACCCCGGTGCAGTACGCCACGCGGATGTCGTACAGCGGCATCTTCGTCCACGCCGCGCCGTGGTCCGTCTGGGCCCAGGGCAGCCAGAACGTCAGCCACGGGTGCCTCAACGTCACCACGGCCGATGCGAAGTGGTTCTACGACAACGCCAAGCGGGGCGACATCTTCGAGGTCTCCGGCACGGTCGGCCCGACGCTGCCGGGGTGGGACGGTCTGGGTGACTGGAACATCCCGTGGGAGACCTGGAAGGCCGGGAACGCGGACGCGGGCACCGCCTGACGTGCGCAGCACCCTCAGCAGGAGTGATCGGCGGCCCGGTCGTCGCGTCGACCGGCGGCTCTGAACACCGCACGACCGGGAGCCGCGGTAACGCCGTGGGCGAGGGTGCTGGCCACCACGATGAGGGTGCCCACGCCGAGCAGCAGCGAATCCGGACCCGCCCGGGACGCCTCCTCGGTCAGGTAGAACACCGCCGCGACGCCGACCGGACCGAACCAGCCGAGGAACGCGGCATCGCGAACGCGCAGTCCGAGGGGGCGCATGAGGGCGAGAAGCACCGGCGGACGCCGGAGTACGAGCACCGCGACGGTGAGCAAAACCGCTCCCCACCCCAACCGCGCCCACTCCGCCCACGGCAGCATCGCCCCCAGGGCCAGGAAGAACGGTAGGACCGCGAACTGGTTGATCGCCTCGTCGATCTCCACCTCCACCCGCCTCTCGTTTCCGGCACTGGTCAGGTTGAAGGCCAGTCCCGAGACGAACGCGGCGAACACCCCGTTGACTCCCAGCAGGCCCGAGCAGCCCAGGACCAGGAGGGCCAACAGCAGGGTGAACATGAGAATCGGGCCGTTCTCGGCGGCGTCGTGGCGCTCCGAGAAATGGAGGGCCTTGGCCGCCGCCACCCCGGCGAGAACACCCAACGCCAGGGCCCCGAGAATCTGCCAGCCGATCTCCAGGGCGGCCTGCCCGGCGGTGAGCGGGGTCGCCACGGCGAGCGCGATCACGACGAGAGGAAGGGCCAATCCGTCGTTCGCCCCCGATTCGAGTGAGAGCAGCTGCCGGTCGTCTTCGGGCAGGTCCCGCTCGGCGGCGTCGCCGGTCACCGCCGCGGAGGACAGAACGGGGTCCGTGGGGCAGATCGCGGTGCCGAAGAGCAACGCCACCGCGATGGGGATGCCCAGCGCCCAGATCGCCAGACCGGTGGAGATGAGCGCCATCGCCGGCATCACCACCAGCAGCAGGAGGGCCAGACGCCGCCAGTGACGTCGTATCGCCGAGAAGGGATAACGCAGCGCCACACCCATCACGGAGACGGCGAGAAGGATCTCCGCGCCGCGATGGAGCGTCGAGGGGTCGGCGACGATGTCGGGGACGTCGAGAACCCCGGCGACCGCCGGCCCCAGGACGATGCCGACCCCGAGCGCAATGAGGGGCTCCGACACGGGCCACCGGTGGAGTCGCGCGGACACCGCGACGATCACGACGCCGAGCGCGCCGACCGTCGCGAGCAACAGATCGAGTGTGGACACGTGGCCTCCAGGTCAGTCCGGTCCACCGGAACCCTAGGCAACCCCGGGCGGCCGCGCCATCGGTCCCTCTACTCCCGCGGCGGGCCTCGCCGACGGAGCGGCGGGCCACTCCGAGGGAGCGGCGGGCCTCGCCGACGG
>NZ_JADDKI010000085.1:0-3269 GCF_015356725.1 Dietzia sp. SYD-A1 | reverse complement strand
GGGCCACTCCGAGGGAGCGGCGGGCCTCGCCGACGGAGCGGCGGGCCTCGCCGACGGCCGCGGTGTCGTGCAATGGAAAACTGGACACATGTCCCACGAGCGTGAGATCACCGTGCCCACCGACCTCGCCCGCGGCCGCCGACTCGATCCGGCCGCGGTCGGGTGGACCCGTACGCCGCTGCACCGCACCGCGATCGCCGGCTGGGGTCGCACCAAGCGCTGGGAGTACTGGGGTGTCGTGACCGACCGGTTCGTGGTGGGCCTGACCGTGGCCGGGCTCGACTACCTGTCCACCTGCGCGGTCTACGTCCTGGACCGCCGCACCGGAGTGGAGACCTCGCGCGGTGCGGTCAGTCCGTTCGGTCGGCCGGTGTTCAGCGACGCCGCAGGGGTGGGGACGGTGCACGCGTCGGCCGGAGTGGGTTCGGGGCGGGTGCGCGTCGAGATCGACGACGACGAGGGCACCACCGCAATCCGGGTGCGGGCGGCGGGTCTCCAGGTAAGCCTGGACATCGTCCGTCCGGACCACGACAGCCTCGGCGTGGTGGTGCCGTGGAGTGGGCGCCGGTTCCAGTACACCCTCAAGGATCTCGCCAACCCCGTGACCGGCTCGGTGACCCTGGACGGGGTCGTCCACGACCTCGGGACCGGGTGGGCTGTTCTCGACCGCGGGCGCGGGCGGTGGCGGTACGCCACCCGTTGGAACTGGGGAGCGGGCAGCGGCGTGGTGGACGGAGTGCCGTGCGCGCTGCAGGTCGGCGGCCGGTGGACGGACGGGACCGGGTCCACGGAGAACGGGATCCTCCACGATGGCCGCCTGCACAAGATCGGCGAGGATCTGCGGTGGACGTATGACCTGGCGGATCCGGCGGGGGCCTGGCGGGTCCGAGGGGAGCGCGTGGACGCCACACTCGCCCCCTTCCACCTCCGCCGGGACATCACCGAACTCGGGATCTTGGCCGTGCGGACCCACCAGGCCTTCGGGACCTGGTCCGGTACCGGGGTGCTCGATGATGGCACCGCCGTCAGCCTGGACGGCCTCACCGGGTGGGCCGAGGAGTCACGTAACCGCTGGTAGGTGCCGGGTGCCGGCATTGGGTCTCGGCACCCGGTGTGGGGAGATTACCCGACGTCCGGCAGCTCGAGAACCGAGTCGCAGCGGGCGATCACGTCCGCGTCGTGCGTCGCCACGAGCACGGCGGCCCCGGCGGCCGACGCCTGCTCGAGTCTGGCGAGTACGGCACTGCCCGTCGCTCGATCGAGTGCTGCGGTGGGCTCGTCGACCAGGAGCACGTCCGGCTCGCGGAGGATCGCCGCGGCCAGGGCGACGCGCTGTCGTTGCCCTCCGGAGAGCGCGCCGGGTCGGCGGTCCAGCAACTCGGAACCGAGCTGCAGTTCCTCGCAGACCCTCGCCAGGTCGGTGCGGTGATCACGCGCGAGCCGGCGGAGTCTGCGACCCACGGTGACCGCCGGGGCGAGCGCCAGCGAGGAGTCCTGCGGGACCAGAGCGAGGGAGTCGATGTGGGTTCTGGGCCGATCCTCGACCCGGGGCGCCAGTTCCTCCCCGTCGAGCCGTACGCTCCCACGGGCTGGGGGATGGAGGCCGGCGGCAGCGCGCAGCACCGTCGACTTTCCCGAACCCGAGCGACCTGCGAGGGCGACGACCGACCCGGCGGGTACGACGGCATCGAGTGGTCCGATGAGCGCGGAGTTCGGGTACGCCACCGCGAGCGAGTCGAAAGCGAGGCCGATGCGCGTCCCCCCGGAGGTGGGAGCAACTCGGGCCGGCCACCGGACCGGGCGCAGCGCCGGGGCCGTCTCCTCGATGTGGCCGCCGTCCACGGTCACCACCGTCCCGCCCACCTCACGGGCCAGACGGGCGTCGTGGGTGACCAGCACGAGGGTGCGTCCGGCCGTCACCGACATCAGGAGTTCGGTGAACGCTCGCGCGGTGTCCGGGTCGAGTCCGGCCGTGGGTTCGTCGAGCACGACGAGTCCCGGATCGACGGACAGAGCGCGCGCGATGGCCACCCTGCGCCGTTGGCCGCCACTGAGTTCTGCTGGTCGTCGACGCAGCCATCCCTCCTCGACGGGGAGCCCCAGGTCCCGCGCGTAGCGTATTCCCAGGCCCGGGCGGGCCGCGTTCTCCTCGACGAGTTGATCGACCCGGCGCCACGGTGTCAGCGCCACGCCCGGATCCTGGTCCACGAGGCAGCTGCGGCGGCGGAGTCGGCGCAGGTGCCGGGGGCTCGCTCCCAGCGCGTCCACCCCGTCGACGAGGACCGATCCGGAGGTCACCCGCAGGCCGGGGGAGACGTCGCCGACGGCGGCGTGGGCGAGGGTCGATTTCCCGGCACCGGACTGGCCCACCACGACCAGGCGCTCACCGGGCTCGACGTGCAGGCGCGGCACCTCGAGACGCCGCGCGCCGCTTCGGTCCCGGATCACCAGGTCGCGCACGGAGAGGGTGGAGGCGGTCACCATCAGATCGCCCCGTGCCCTTCCCGGTCGGCCAGGAGTGCAGGCGGCACCGTCAGTAGCGCGATCCCGATGGCGGGCACCACGACGGACCACGGGTTGAGCGTTACCCCGGCGATCGAATCCCGGACGGTGGACGCCCAGTCGTCACCGCCCCCTCCCACCCCGCCGCCGAGGAACGCCAGCGTGCTCACCAGGTAGACGGCGCTGGTGAAGCGGACAGACAGTTCCGTGAGAAGTGATCGCGACAGGCCCGGGATGACCTCCCGGACCGTCACGTCCAGTCTCGTCCGTCCCTCCGCACGCGCGACCTCGACGAACCCCGAGTCGAGAAGGGGTGCGCTCGCGGCCTCCAGATAGCGCGAGCTCACCGGAATGAACAGCAGCGTCGTCACCGCCGCCACGACCACGGCCGAGCCGTTCCCAGCAGTGGCCACGACCAGGATGACGAGCACCGGAGGGAGGGTGACCAGGACGTCGGTCGCGAATCGGACGACCGGTCGCAGTGCGGGGATCCAGGCGAGTGTCAGCCCGACGGCGGCTCCGATCACGGTCGACAGGACCGCCGCCGTCACGGAGATCGTCACGAGCGGCAGGTTGCCGTGAAGGGCTCGTGACAGGACGTCCCGTCCCAGCCGGTCGGTGCCCCACACCGCGTTGTCCCGGGTGAACGCTCCGCCCGCCACGGCATCCGGGTCGGCCAACCCGAGTGCGGGGGCGATGAACGGCCCCAGAATGGCGAGCCCCAGACCGGTTGCGAGCAGTCCGACCAGGAGCGCGCGGACATAGTG
>NZ_JADDKI010000084.1:0-2247 GCF_015356725.1 Dietzia sp. SYD-A1 | reverse complement strand
CTCCTATCCGACCCCTCCGTCCGGGCCCGACAGGACCGCCCCCGCCCGACGCCCACACGTCCACCGCCGCATCCACCGAGCTCGCACGGTTCTGTTACGCATGTTTCCTGTGTGACAATTGAGGTTAAGCTGAGTCCTGCGGATTCACCCACCGCCTCAGTGGCTCGCCCCGTCCCCGTCCGAAACGTCACCAGCGCCCGTCTGACCGCGGCCCGAAGGAGAACGATGTCCCGCCGAACCCGCTTCCTCGCGTCCCTCCTCGTCTCGACCGGCCTGGCCACCGGTCTCACCGCCGGATTCGCCCCCGCCGCGTCAGCGCAGTCCGTCTCCTTCCCCGGCCTGGAATCGGCGCCCCTCCCCCAGGTTCCCGGGGTGGCCTCGCAACCGGTCCTCACGATCCCCGTGCCGGCACCGCCGCGCCCCGCGGTGGAACCGGTGGCGTCGGTCTACCCCACCCGCGACGAGACCGTGGGGGTGGCGCAACCCGTCATGATCCGGTTCGACCGTCCCGTCGCCGACCGCGCCCGGGCGGAGGCGTCCGTCGGGATCCGGACGGCACCGGCCGTCCAGGGGAAGTTCTACTGGGTCGGCGACGCCGAGTTGCGATGGCGGCCCCACGAGTTCTGGCCCGCGGGCACGGCGGTCACCGTGTGGGCCGGCGGCCGGGAGAACACCTTCCGCACCGGCGACGCGGTCGTCTCGACCTACGACGACGCCACCCACCTGGTCACCGTCACGCGCAACGGACAGGTCGTCCGCACGATGAGGGCGTCCGCCGGGCGGGACTCCTACCCCACCCACAACGGCGTCTACTACAACGGCTGGCGTGCGCGTGAGGTCCGGATGGACTCCTCCACCTGGGGACTGGCCAGGACGGCGGGCGGATACGACACGACCGTCGAGAACGGGGTGCGGCTGAGCTACGACGGCATCTTCGTCCACTCCGCCCCGTGGTCGATCGCTGACCAGGGCGTCCGCAACGTCTCCCACGGCTGCATCAACCTGAGTCCCGAGGACGCGGCCTGGTACTACGACAACACCCGCAACGGCGACCCGTTCATCGTGGTGGGCGGACCGGGTCGGCAGTTCGGGGAGTTCGACGGTCAGGGCGACTGGAACTACTGAGTCGATCACCCTCGGGTCGGGGTGAAACACAATCGGCACAGAGCGCGACACCCTAAGAGAGCCCTCCGCCTAGGCTGAGAGGAGCCCCTCGTCTCCGCCATCCCCAGGAGTAGCAATGACCCGTTCGCCCCGGATCCCGGCCCTCACCGCGATCCTCGCCGCGGCCGCCCTCGTCCTGGGGCTCGCCCCGGGGGCGAACGCGCAGTCCGTGATGCCGCCGAGCCCGCCCGGAATCCCGCAACTGGAGAACGCACCGCTGCCCACCCCGCTCATTCCGGGAGTAGGGGCGATGCCGGTGCTCACCTACCCGGTGATCGGCCCCGATCGTCCCGCGCCCGAATACGGTGACGTCAACGTCTTCCCCACGCAGAACGAGATCGTGGGCGTGGCGCAGCCGGTCATGTTCTTCTTCGACCGGCCCATCGCGGACCGGGCCCGCGCGGAGGCCACGCTCGGCATCCGCACCGAGCCCCCGGTGGCGGGGAAGTTCTACTGGGTCAACAACTCCGAGGTCCGGTGGCGCCCGCACTCCTTCTGGCCGGTCAACACCTCGGTCACCGTCTGGGCCGGCGGCAAGCGGCAGCAGGCGTTCCGCACCGGTGACGCGCTGATCTCGGAGTACGACGACCGCACCAAACTCGTCACCGTCACCCGGAACGGCCAGCACGTGCGCACCATGCGGGCCTCCGCCGGGATGCGCGGCTGGGAGACCTACAACGGCGTGTACTACACCGGGCAGCGCGGACGGCAGGTCCGGATGAACTCCGAGGCCTTCGGGCTGCGCATCGAGAACGGCGGGTACGACTCGATCGTCCACGACGCCGTCCGGCTGAGCTACGACGGCATCTACATCCACTCGGCCCCGTGGTCCGTCGGCGACCAGGGCGTCCGCAACGTCTCCCACGGCTGCATCAACGTCAGCCCCGAGGACGCGCGCTGGTACTACGACAACACCCGTAACGGCGACCCGTTCATCGTCAAGAACGGCCCCGGCCGGCACTTCGGCGCCTTCGACGGCCAGGGCGACTGGAACTACTGAGCGACCGGGACCACCGAGCGGCCGGGGCTATCGCGGGGGCACCGGGGCCACGACCCCGACGATGCCGTCGGCCGGCACGCACC
>NZ_JADDKI010000083.1:0-20738 GCF_015356725.1 Dietzia sp. SYD-A1 | reverse complement strand
CCGCATCGACGATGCGGCCGGCCTCGGCCTTGTCCAGGACCGTGCGGGGGTCGGTGGTGTTCATCGGTGCTCTCCTCGGGTCTGGTGACGGGCGATCAAGCGACGACGGTGGTGTGGGAGACCTCGACCGGGTTGGTCATCGTGTTGACGACCGGTGACCAGCGCATGGCGGATTCGGCGATCTCGGTAAGGGTGGTCTCATCGGTGTCCCCGGCGAGCGTGATGGTGCAGCGGATCGCGGTAAACCCCATGATCTTGGCCGGGTCAGTGTCGCCGACCCCCCAGACGGCGGAGATGTCGATATCGCCTTCCATGGCGATCTCGGCGGTGGTCAGCGCGATCCCGCGGTGCCCGGCGTTCGCGACCAGGCCCACGTTGATACAGGACCCGAGCGCGGCGAGGGCGACCTCGGACGGATTGGGGGCGGCGTTGTCTCCGAGCAGTGCGCACGGCTCGGAGACGAGGACCGGCGCGGTGTCCCGCACTGATGTGAGGTTGCGGAAGCCGGTCTCGCAGACGGTGGTGGCCTTGAGTGTGCGGTGGCCGGTGGAGGGGTTCTCCTTGGAGGTGGCAGACAGGTCGGCCAGGCCGTCGAGGTCAATGTCGACGAGGGTGCGGATGGTCTCGGTCACAGTGGGGTCCTTCTTCGGTGGGGCCGGCGGCGGCCGGTCGGCCGTCCGGGACTCCTCCACGCAGCGACCGCGTCAGCCGGTCACGCAGTGGAGTGTCACCCGGTTCGTTCCCCGCGGACGGCGTTCCGTTGCGCTCAACGGCGACCCTTTACGCCGATGAAACAACTCGATACGCAGGCGAAACGACAAAGGTGAAGTGAGTGACGTACGTCACCGGAACCGCTCGGCGTGCGAATAGTTGTTCCGGACACCGCGGCCGCCGTCAACACCAGCTGCGCTCCGGACACCGCGGCTTAGTCCGCGACGAAGAACGGGAAACCGCAGGCTCCACGATTCGGGGGGAACCACAATTCTTGATCAGACCTCCACCTGATCTCCACACAAATACGCGGGCGTACCGGCCAATGTGGAACTCGACCGGAAGACAGGGGCGCGGTATGGAGTGGGCGAGTGTAACCGTGGTGGCCATTGGCCTGGGCGTGTTCTGGGCCAGCGTGCTCTGCCCCATTGTCGCCCTGACAGGGACCGCTCCCCAGGCGTGAGACACCCAGAGACCAATCGATGGGTGAGCCGGGTTCAACCACCTACCCCACATACCCCATAGGGGTATAATTGGAGGTGTTACAGTGAGCGCCAGCAACGAATATGAAGAGGAGAAGATGTCTATCCAGCCTCGCAGTAACCTTCCGTTGGAAGCGATCGCTGAATCCTGCACGTGCTGCTCCACACCCAGACCCTCGGTGCCGATGCCGATCCACGGTCTCCAGACCGACCGCCACGCCCCGCACCCGGCGCCACCACCCCCCAGACACCGGCGGGCCACACGCTCGGGACTGAGAAGTAGCGAAGGACGATCGCGATGATGTGGAACAACGGGATGGGTTCGGGAATGGGCTGGATGTGGATCTTCTGGCTCTTGGTCATTCTGGGCACGGGGGTGGTCACCGTCGTCCTGGCGAAAGCGTTCACCGGCGGCCGGGGCCAGACCGGAGGGCATGAGCATGTCAAAACCGGGGAACGCCCGCGCCAGCCGCGAGAGATCCTGGACGAACGCTACGCCCGTGGAGAGCTAACCACCGAGGAGTACCGGGAGCGACTACACACTCTGGGCGAGGGACGGCAGTGAGCGAGCTGACCCGACGGCAGCTCCTCGCACTGGGTTTGGCAGGGGCCGGCACCGCCGCCGTGGGCGGGGCCGGCCTGTGGTGGACCGTCAGTGAGGGCAACACCACGAACAGTGGTGGCTTCTCCGACGGTGGTGACGACCTTCTCGAGCCGGACGTGGTGGCCAGTCGGGACGGTGTGCTCGATCTGGAGTTGGTCGCCGCCCCCGCCCGGGTCAAGATCGGCGGGCGAAACGCAAACGTGCAGGCGTTCAACGGCACACTCCCAGGCCCCACCCTGCGCGTTCGGGGCGGAGACACGATCCGAGTGGCGATTGCCAACGAACTCGACACCCCGACCAACCTGCACGTACACGGGTTGCACGTCTCCCCCGAGGGCAATGGCGACAACCCCTTCGTCAGCATCTCCCCCGGCGAGTCCTTCGACTACGAAATCGTCCTGCCAAACGACCACCCGCCCGGGACTTTCTGGTACCACCCCCACCACCACGGCCATGTCGCTGACCAACTGGCGGCCGGACTCTACGGAGCGATCGTTGTTGAGGACCCCGAGCCGGTCCCGGTGTCCCGTGAGCGCACCTTGGTCGTCTCCGACATCACCCTCGACGGCACTGGCAACCCGGCTGCCGCGTCCCCGCCCGAGAAGATGATGGGCCGTCAAGGCGAGATAGTGATGGTCAACGGCCAGGTTCGGCCCCGGGCCACCGCTTCGCCGGGAGAGCGAGAGCAGTGGCGGATCGTCAACGCCTGCCCGTCCCGCTACCTGCGCCTGACCCTGGATGGTCAGTCTCTGCGCCTGCTCGGCCGTGACACCGGCCGCCTACCCGAACCTGTCGACCTCACCGAGGTGACGCTGGCTCCCGGAAACAGAGTCGAACTCCTGGTGGACGCTCGCCAGGGCACCTCCACTCTGCTCAGCATCCCGGTGGACCGCGGCGCCATGCCTGGCATGATGGGCGGACCCATGGCCGGTGCGTTCCCGGCGGACGACGAGCCGATCGGTCTGCTCACGCTGGACGTGACTGGGCCCCCGGCGGACGAACCCGATCCCGTGCCCGCAGGACCGGCCCTGCGGGACCTGCGCACCGAACCGGTAACTGCCCGTCGAACCCTGGAATTCGCCATGGGCATGGGCATGGGCATGGGCCGTGGGATGCGCGGAGCCGAATCGATGATGTCGTTCACCATCAACGGCCGACAGTTCGACGCCGACCGAAACGACATCACGGTCCGCGCCGGAACTGTGGAGGAATGGACCCTGACCAACACCAGCCCCATGGACCACCCAATGCACCTGCACGTGTGGCCCATGCAAGTCCTCGACGACGGCGAGTCACCCACCTGGCAGGACGTGGTCAACATTCCGGCCTTCGGCCGCGTCACCATCCGCGTGGCCTTCGACGACATCGTCGGCCGCACCGTCTACCACTGTCACATCCTCGACCACGAGGACCTCGGCATGATGGGCACGATCCTGGTCCGCTGAACTCGGCGCACCCGACCGCAAGCACACCGCCAACCCCGCCCGACGAGAAGAAAGTACGGTACCGCATGGATCGCAGCGCCCAGTCCTCGAACTCACTGACCCTCACTGGATCCGTTGCGCTCGGGACGGGGGTGATGATCGGGGCGGGCATTTTCGCCCTGGTAGGGCAGGTCGCCGAGCTGGCCGGGGGGTGGATGCCGTGGGCCTTCCTTGCCGGGGCAGTGGTGGTGGCCTTCAGCTCCTACTCCTACATCCGCTACTCAGCCACCAACCCTTCCTCGGGCGGAATCGCGATGCAACTCAAAGCCGCGTATGGACCCGGGGTCGTGGCTGGCTCGGTTTCGCTGTTCATGTACGTGTCGATGATCCTCGCCGAGTCCCTTCTCGGCCGAACCTTCGGTACCTACATGCTGCGACCGTTCGGGATGCAGGACTCCGACGTGTGGGTCCCGGTGCTGGCCGTCCTCGCCATCGCCGGCGCCGCACTGGTGAACCTGGTGGGCAACCAACTAGGGCATGTCTCCCATAGCTGAGCGGTGACCCGCGAGACCGTGGCCGTATGGGACAGACGAAGTCACGATTTCGCCAGTTCACCGACGAGCAGTGGGAGCGGATAGAGCCCTTGCTGCCCTCCAATGAAGGGCGGCAGGGGCATCCGTTTCGCGACAATCGCAAAGTCGTCGAGGGGATCATCTACCGCTACCGAGCAGGTATTCCCTGGCGGGACCTACCCCGCGAGGAGTTCGGTGCGTGGCAGACCGTGTGGAAGCTCCACGCCCGCTACGCCCGGGACGGGACCTGGGATCGCATCCTGCACGTGATCCTGGCCGATGCCGACGCAGCCGGAAAGATCGACTGGAACGTCTCGGTCGACGCCACCATCTGCCGCGCTCATCAGCACAGCACAAATACAACGCGCCCTGAGCAGGACACAGGGGGCAGGGTCGAATCACAAGAACCGGCCCTTCACTATGAAGTTGTGAGGCCGTAGGCCTGACCTTCTTGAAGGACTTGGCGGTCCGCCCGCCAGGCTCTGCTGATCGATAATGGTAGGCGAGCTTGGGCGGTCTGACTCACGGCCCTTCTGGCGTCCTCTGCGTACGTAGAGGATTGTCTTGATCCGGACATGTCGGCCGCCTCGGGCTCACAGCGTGACCGGGTGGGCCGCCATGTCCTGATAGGAGTTTGAACGCTTTCCCGATAGTGAACTGACTGACGCCCACCCGGCTGCGCACTCCTTTGATCTGCGATTACGGAAGGGGTGCACCACAATGATGCACGACAACGACAGCTCCGCGGTAGTGGTCGGGATCGACACGCACGCGGATACGCACCACGTGGCGGTGATCACCAACTACGGTCGCCCCCTCGTCGACGTGATGGTGCCGGCGACCGCGTCCGGCTACCGGAAAGCCCTTGCTCTCGTCGGCGAATACTCACAGGTCGACAAGGTGGGTATCGAATGCACTGGCAGCTATGGTGCTGGAATCACCAGGAAGTTCCTCGACGCGGGCTATACGGTCGTCGAACCTGAGTTCCACAAGTTGACAGTGATTCAGCGTTCTTGGGTGTGGTCGTCGCTGTTCACAGCGTTGGACGCTCCTCGCGCGGGTCACTAATTGGGCGGCAGTGGGGAGTCGCCCGGACACGATCACGGCCCACAGTAAGGATCTACCGGGCCAGCAAGCGCCTAAACATCCGGGCCGGGCGCGGCTTCCAGGAGCTTCGAGTAGCCCCAGTGACCCGCCTCGACGGCCATTAGTGGGTTGCACGCCCGCTGGGGGAGATCAGTCGGACACCCAGCCGCCCCAAAACACGGTTGAGCTCGACGTGAACGGCTGCGGCAGCGCCCTTCCTGGATCGCTCGCAGCTCCACAAACTCCCTGCGTGGCGAGGCCCGCGCAGAAGTGCGCACCCAGGCCGTCCCTCGCCATGAAAGCGGGTCACTAAAAGTTGTGGAACTCAGGCCTGATCGCCCCGCTTGAGATGGCACGATTCTCGCCTGAAAGTCCAGCTCATGTCTGTCGCTGGAGTGCCCGGTAGAGGGTGGATCGACCCACTCCGAGATCTCGGGCGATCGCCGACGGCCCCTCCCCCGCCTCGACGCGGGCCCGGGCCGTTTCGATCTGCTCGGCCGTCAGGACGCGTTTGCGCCCCTTGTACTTGCCTTTCGCCTTGGCGATGGCGATACCCTCGGCCTGGCGCTCGCGGATGATGGCCCGCTCGAACTCGGCGAACGCCCCGAGCAGCGAAAGCATCAGGTCTGCTCGAGGATCTTGAGCGCCAGCAGCGTAGGTGGCCCGCTCGTGGACGAACTCCACACTCGCACCCTTCGCGGTGATCTCGCCAACGATCTGCTTGAGATCAACCAACGAACGAGCGAGGCGATCCATCGAAGCGACCACCAGCTCGTCACCGTCCCGCAGGTACCTGATGCACTCCTCGAGCTTTACGCGATCGGCACGCGAGCGAGCGGACTGTTTCTCGATATAGACCCGGTCGCACTCCCCCACCGCCTCGAGCTGACGCGCCTCGTTCTGATCCGCGGCCGACACCCGCACGTACGCCACCCGCTGTCCACGCGGACGCGCCGCCCGGCAAGTCGACTTCGGATCCGGCTGTGGCTGCGACTTCCGCTCGATGATGTTCTCCGAGTCCGTCGACTCAACTCGAAAGTTCCAGCCCAGCTCGTCCCGGCGACGGAACCGAGTCCGCACGCTCCCGCGGCTGACGATGAGCACCTCCTCGCCACCGTCACCCGAAGGGTTCAGCAACGTCCCGATCCGTTCAGCCATCGGAAGACCCTTTCGTCCGGAATCTGTATCAATAGATTTTAGACCCAGAGAGAAGGTGTTTCATAAGTAGCGAACTAGACCCTGTGACACAGCAGCGATGACCGGCGGCGCATCGTCCCACATGGGTGTACCCCAAAGGGGCGGAAGTTGTAAGAGGAAGTGCCGGGCTGGGTTGTCGCGGCCGATGGATACGGTGAGTAGGTGGAAATGACCTCGGCGGGTATGCGTGCGTTTGTTGATGAGTCCAGTTGCGTCCGGACCGATACAACTCAGGAGTACCTAATCGGGGCGGCCATCGTCACCGCAGGAGATTGCGACGAGATCCGAGAAGCGCTACGCCATCTTCGTCTTCCAGGCCAGATCAAACCTCACTGGACCGATGAAAGTGATCGCCGCCGCCGCACGATCACAGAGACAATCGCCGATCTGGGTTCCATGCACGTAGTCGTTGCACACCTCAGTGGGCGCAACCGAAAGACTGAGCGCCACAGGCGAAAGTGCCTGGAAACGCTCTACTACGAACTCGGAGAGGCTGATGTCCTAGACATCACTCTCGAACGGCGAAGCGACTCTCAGGACAAGCAGGACCGCGCCCATATCGTTTCGTTGCAGAACCAGGGTTGGCATCGGGGCCTGAGGATTAGCCACTGCCGTGGTGGCGATGACCCCTTGTTGTGGATCCCGGACGCTGTGCTTGGGGCGGTGAACGCGAGCTTCTCCGGAGATGTTAGCTACATCGATGTGCTCCGCGGCAGCATCCTGATCGAGAAGCGGACCCCCGAGTCTCTGATGCCAGAGTCTGGACAAAGCGAAAGGCCCTAGATCCAGTCGTCCGGCTGGGGTTCTAAGGCCTTCTTCCCGTTCCGTCGTAACGGTGGGCAGTTCCTAGCGTAGTGACGGCCCCCTCTGGGTGCAAGCCATTTCTACTTCCGGATGCTGGGAGCGGCTCCGACGAACCCCCGAGCGGATAACTGTCGGCTACAGTAGATCGGCCCCTACCTGCGCTAACAGTCCTTCTCTGGAGCTCCTCGGGTGTGCTTCGGTGGTGATCCCAAGCCCGTCCGGCGAGGCGCCCCGCCGCCGTCACGCCTATCTCTGCAGGTGCCGGCACCTCGTTCGAAGTCCTTCACGAGCTCGGAAACCTTACCTGGGACAACACCCGTCGCGTCCACATTCAAACGTTCCCCGATGACGACCCCGTCGGCCCCCTGACCGCCTGGCGCGTAGGGCTACTTGGTTGCGCGAGTCCACGGAGTTGGTAGCGCTGTTCTGGGGAGTCGGTTGCGGCCCCAGCTTCTGGGCGGGGCCGCAGCCGCTGGCCCTTTACTCCCAGTAGCCGTCGGTGGTGCGAGCCTGGTCTTGGCGCTGTCGGCGCATATCGATCTGGCCGAGGTTGATCGTCCGCGCGTTGTTAGCCAGGCGGTTGACGATGGAGTCCGCGGCGACTCGGTCGGGCAGTTCGGCGACCCAGTGGGCCGGCCCGGTTTGCGAGGCGATCATCGTCGGCAGGCGGTGTTCGCGGTTGGCCAGAATGGCGAACAGGTCGGAGGCGGCATCGCTGTCGATGCCGACGGTGAGAAAGTCGTCGATGATCAGCAGGTCCGTGTTCGATAGGTCATTGAGCAGTTTTTGGTGCGCGATTCCGTCGGCGCGGGTGATGACCAACTGCCGGGCGAGCGAATCCATCCTGGCGTAGGTGACGGCGTGACCGTTGTGGCAGGCAGCGATGCCGATTGCGCAGGCCAGGTACGTTTTTCCTCCTCCGGTTGGGGAGATGACCAGGAGGTTCGTGGGATCGGCGGCCCAGTCGTGGGCGGCGTAGCGTTTCATCCGCACCGGGTTGATCCCGCGGTAGTCGATCTCGGCGACATTCGCCTCCGGGATCGGCAGGCCGGCGGCCCGGATGAGCTTGTCGACCTTGTGTGCCCGTCGATCTTCGAGGGCGTCGTCCACGGCGGTCAGGAATAGTTGCTCGGGGGTCAGCTCGTCGTTGGCTTCGTCGCCGATGAGCTGCTCCAGCCGGGCGGCGACTCGGGTCACGCGCAGGGCGCGGAACTTGTCGTAGTCGATGTCGGTGAACGTCACTGCCCCGCCCCCTGACTGCCGATTTCGTAGTGGGAGGCGTCGCGGACGTAGACCTCGGGTCCGGGTTCTCGGGTCTCGGTGTGTTTGCGGGTTGAGGCTGCGGGCCTGATGGTCCTGGGCGCCTTGGCATCCGAGTCAATCGCGGCCATCAGTCGCTTGAGGGTGGTGTAGGTGGGATAGCCGCCGCGGGCAAGGAGTTCACCGCAGGCGGCCTCAAGGCGCTGACGGTTCTTCTTGCCGAGTCCGCCCAGGATGTTCTGGCAGTCCAGATACCCCTGGGCCTCGATCTGGTGGCGGTCCAGGATCTGCTCGATCACCTCCTGTGTGGCCGGACCAAAGCTGCGGGCTCGATCGCTGAACCAGGTCCTGGACCATAGGCCGTCGATGTCGCGGTGCTTGTCCGGCACGTGCACGCCGAGCGTGGAGTACTGGCCCTTGCGGCCGCTCAGCCGCGGGTGCTCGCACACGACCTCGTTGCCGTTGAACACCGTGACTCGGCTCGAGGTCAACCGAACCCGCAGCAGCTGCCCGGCCAGCGAGTACGGCACCGAGTAATGCTGGTAGTCGGCGGTGATGTGATAGTTGCGGGCGGCCTTGAGCTGCTTCCAGGCCACCTCCTCGAACCGGGCATCGGGCAGGGCTGTGAGCAGGTGCTGCTCCTCGGTTTCGAAACGCTCCCACCGGGTCGAATCGTCGGCCCGCCTCAGTTCGCGGTTGACCTCCCGCACCCGCTCGTCGATCGCCTCGTTGAGCTCGGACACCGAGAACCACGTCTCGCCCTCGAGATAGCCGATGACGCGTAGGTTCACCACGTTCACCGCAGACTCTGCGGCAGCCTTATCCCTTGGTTTCTTGGCTCTAGCTGGGACGATGGCGCACTGGTAATGGTCGGCCAGCTGCTGGTAGCGGGCGTTGACGACCCGCTCCGCATCGCCCTTGTGACGCTGATGCGTCGAGGTGGTCGGATTGTCGGGAACAACCAGCTGGGGCACGCCCCCGAAGAAGGCGAATGCTTGGACGTGTGCGTCCAGCCAGGCCTCGGACTTCATGTCCGGATAGGCCCGGCAGAACACCGCGCCCGAGTACGGCAGGACCGCCACGAACAAGTAGGCCTTGACCACTACGCCGTCGGCCCGGTCCACCACGTCCAGGGTGTCCCCGGCCCAGTCCACGTGCATCGCCCGGCCCGGCTCGTGGCGCAGGACCGCGACCAGGTCATTCGTTCGCGCCCACTCGGAGAACAGGGCGCAGTACTGCGCGTATCCGTACTTCTTCTTGCCCGTGCCTGCGGCATCGGCGTACCGACGCCACCCTTGCAGCAAGGTGAAGTGGCGACGGTGCTTGAGCGCCTGGAGTACCGATTCGAACTCCGGCCGCTCGTACTCATCCGAGACCCGCCGTCGCCCGTCGGGGAACCACCCGGCGACCTCCGCATCCGAGACACCCTCCACTGAGGTGATCCCGTTCGCTCCGATCACCTGCTTGGCCCGCGCGACATCACGGTGCGAACAGCCCGCCGTCTCCACGACCTCCCGGTAGCTGCGGCCCTGAAGCAACAGCGCCATAATCCTTCGGTAATCCGCCACGGATCCCGCCTCTCATGCCAAGAACGACGACACCCCTTGTGCCGTCGCCCTCAGCCGAGCACACCCCAACCCGCCGCTACCGGGTATCCAGAATCTTGCTACCGGGTCGATGGATCTGCGCAACCATCAGGCCCTACGCGCCAACCGCCCGGCACGGGCTCGTTGATCGGGCCCCACGTAGTGGCCCACGTTCGACAGGCCCGTGGGGGCCCTAAGCGAATTGGGGTAGCGGCACCAGCGCCCGGCACACCGACCCGTCTCTGCGTGCACAACAAGCTAGAGAAGCACCAGTAGCGTGCTTGTCTACCGTTACTAGATTAACTAAGCTAGCACCGCTAGCTAGCCAAACGTTGATAGTTATGGCTGCTCCGCGAGCCTTCGCTACGTCACTATCTATCAGGGTTAGCCTCGCTAGCACTACGACGCGAACTACCCAGCGATTATCCGAGGGAACGTAACCGTCCAGCCAACCTAGCGAGCACCTGTGGTTGGCCGCCACTTCGAGAGGAACGCGCATGGTCCGCAAGTTAGCGCTCTGCAATCAGAAGGGCGGCGTCGGCAAAACTGCAACGACGCTCGGCCTGGCTAGTGCACTGAGCGATCAGGGACGCAATGTTCTGATTGTGGACGTCGACCCTCAGGGGAACTCCACCACTGGGCTCGGTGTCGAAATCACGGACGACATGATGACGACGTTCGACCTCATGAACCGAACCGCTGCGGGAGCTGCAGCCAATGCCGTCATCGCAACCCCTTGGGACAGGGTTGACCTCATCCCATCCAACGAAGCATTGGCCAACATCGAGTCGGACGGAGCCAACGATTTGATCTTCCGCCTCGACATCGCGTTCGAGGGGCTCGACCTCTCGGTCTACGACGCGGTCCTCTTCGATTGTCCACCGTCACTGGGGAAGTTGCTCTTTGCCGTGTTGTGCGCAGCCGACGGGGTCATTGCCATCACCGAGCCAACCATCGACAGTGTCCGGGGGATCGAAAACCTTCAGGAAACGATCCGCAATGTCCAGAGACGACCCAACCCCCGACTCGTGCTCGAGAAAATTGTCCTTAGCCGTAAGCGGGCCACCGGCGAACACCGATTCCGCGAGAGCGAGTTGCGTGAGACCTACGGAGAACTGGTCGCGAAGACCGCCATTCCGGAACTGACCGCCCGCCAGGACGCGCATAGCACTCACACGCCGATCCACAGGTTCACTGGCGGCAAGGCGTTAGCTCTCCAGGTCGCTTACACGGATCTACTTTCCGAGCTGGTAATCACCGAAGGGACTGCAGCATGAGCGTCCAGCGTGAACCCGCAATCCGACGAACTACCCACCCCGCAGCGGACTTGCCCGAGCGACCTACCCCGACTCCCGCGCCGCTGTCCGCCCCACAGACAAACCAGCCCGCCGCGCGGGGGGAGGAGCGACTGACGGAGCAGCACAATGTCCGGTTGCGCCCATCAACGAAAGCACGGCTACTCCGCGCGGTAGACAAACTGCGCTACGAAACAGGCGACCGCACTATCAGTATCGCGTCCATCACCGACAGCGCCATCGTCGAGTACTTGGAATCACGAGACTGCTGATCAGACATCGACAGGCTTCGGGCTCGAGTTCTGGCCTGCTGCGGTGATCTCGGACAGTGGGCCCTCCTAAAGTGAGGGACCTACCGAAATGAGACCCAGCAGTGAGTGCATCACGCAGGCGGTTCAGCCAGGAGTTCAAGGATGAGCTGTGCCAGGAGGTCATCACGACCTCGAAGACGATCAAGGACGTCGCGGTGGCCTACGGCGTCGGACCTGAAACGTTGCGGAACTGGTTGAACAAATACCGCGAGACCCACGGCGGCACCGAGACTGAGGTGACGCTCGATGAGCGGGCACGACTCAAGGAGCTGGAGCGGGAGAACTCCGAGCTCCGCGCTGAAACGGCCTTTCTGAAAAAAGCAGCGGCTTACTTCGCGCGGGAGCAGCGACCGTGAGCCGATACGAGTACATCGACTCCTGCAAGAACGACCCGTCCGAGACCAACCCGCTCTACAAGATGTGCGCCTGGCTGGCCGTCTCGACCTCTGGGTTCTACAACTGGCTCTCGCGCCCGACCTCGGCGACCGCGGCCCGCAGACAGGCGCTGACGGCCAGGGTGAAGCACTTCTTCACCGCCACCGACGCCACGTACGGGTATCGGCGGATCCACGCTGACCTGGCCGATGAGGGCACTGAGTGCTCCCCGGAGTTGGTGCGTCAGATCATGCGCTCCGAAGGCCTCGTTGCCTGCCAACCGAGACCATTTCGGGTGACCACCGAAGCCGATGCCGACGCGGCGGCCGACATGCCTGACCTGGTGGAACGCGACTTCACCGCCGATCGCGCCGGGGTCAAGTTTGTCGGTGACATTACGTACATCCACACCTGGCAGGGGTTCGTCTATCTGGCGACCGTGATCGACTGCTATTCCAAGAAAGTGGTGGGCTGGTCGATCGCCGATCACATGCGCACCGAGCTGGTCGAGACGGCGCTGAAGAACGCCGCTGCGACGACGGTGATCGAGCCGCGGGCGATCTTCCATTCCGACCGCGGAAGCGTCTACACCTCGGGCGACTACCGGCGCTTGGTCAAGAATCTGGGGATGCGTTCCTCGATGGGACGAACGGGCGTGTGCTGGGACAACGCGATGGCAGAGTCGTTCTTCTCCGCGCTCAAGAACGAACGCGTCCACCGCACCGTCTACGCCACGAAGCGGCAGGCCAGACGCGACGTCATCAGCTACATCGAGGGGTTCTACAACACCCGACGACGCCATTCAGCGCTCGGCTACAAGCGCCCGAACGAGGTGCACTACGCTGACATCCAGCCGGCGACGGCAGCGTAGAGAAACCATCAACTCCGCTGTCCGAAATCAACGCGGCAGGTCATTCCGGTGCTCGATGGAATCGACCTGATGGAGCTGGTGCTCGTCGACTCACTCATGCCAGCTCAAAAGGACGCCAAACACTAGTTGCAAGCGAGCATGACTCAGGGCCGAGTTCCACGATCGGCTGAAACAGCGGCCTCCGCGCCACACTTGTTACCGCCATTTGTGACGTCGTGAGCGTGTCGCACACATTTCTGACGTCAGCCATGTCAGTTTTGACGTCATGGCGACCACACGTTCTGGGCCTGGCAGGCCAGCCTTGGGGGAGCGGACACGCATGACAGTCCGCGTACCTTCGGATGTTTACGACGCACTTCGGCGTGAAGCCAAGGCGCGCGGCATCTCTATGAACCAGTACGTAGCCGAAGTCGCTGCGGCACACCTCGGCATGCCCAAAGCCGTGTCGCATTTTGACGACCAGGAGGCGATTCCAGCGTGAGGTAGATCAGCTGTGTGACTGAAAACTAAAAATCATGCAGCCCATGAAATGACTGATCCCGGCTCACTGGCGAGTGGGCCGGGATCGAAAGTCAAGAGTTCGAGTTGCCGCTCAAACTCGGGTTGCTCACCAATTAGGAGAGCTGTGCTTCCAAGCACCTCTCAGGGTAGGTCATACCTTCCGGACGGTCCAGTCGATCCGGACGGCGTGTCTTGTTCTGATACCAGCAAAACTGCATCCCATCAGGTCAACACGTGGTGGGAGTCGGTGGCGTGTGTGTGGAGTCCGCGCCCGTATGTGCGGGTCGACCCGCGCAAAGCCCACACCTTCTCGACAACTCGGCGCTTCACCGACGGCGCCCCCGGCCCAGATGTGCCGTACGCGCTGCATCTGACAGACGAAGCCGGCCGTTTCCGCCTGCTTGCTCTGGACTTCGACGCCCATCACGCCGGCTCAACCGCCACTGCCGACCTCGCCGCCTGCACATCCGCTCTCACCGCCGCGGGGATCGAACATCTGGTGTGCTCATCTGGACCCGGCGGGGGATATCACGTCTGGATCCGCCTGAGCACCGCGATCTCACCGACCCGACTAGCGCCAGTAGTGGACGCATTCGCCGCCGCGTGGCCCTCACTTGACCGCGGCCCACTGGCGAACCCGCGCACCGGTTGTGTCCGCGCCCCGGGCTCACCCCACCGCTCCGGCGGAACCTCGGTACCCCTGGGCGACACCGACATTCATCCCGCATCGCTGCGTGCTCTCAAGCGGGCTGTCGAGCAGCTCGGCGCCCACCCTCATCCGGCCGCCGCGGCGAACCCGACGGTTGCCACCCTGCCCGTGCATGTCGATGTCGAAGGCCATCCGCATCTGGCCGGACCACGCCGCCCACTGCCCGCCAAGATCCGCGCCCTCTGCTCAACCCCCATCACCAGCAGCGGGGATGCCTCCGCGATCGGTTGGTCGATCGTGCTCGCGTGCGCACACGCCCGCATGCAGTACCGCGACCTCGCCAGAGCCGCCTTCACCGAGAACTGGCCCGGTCTGGAATTCCTGCGCACCCGCCGCACCGCAGGCGGCCGTACCCCCCGGCTGGACACCGAACAGGAGCTGGCTCGTCAGTGGGCCAAGGCCGTCACTGCCGCCAGCCACGCCACCCGGACCTCGGGCACGTGCAGCCCGGCCCGCCGCACCGCCGAGCGCACCGTCGCCGATCTGATCGCGCGCATGGAGGCCCAGCCCGAGCAGTGGCAGGGCAAAACCGGAGCGCAGAGCCGACTCGTCCTGCTCGCCCTGGCCGCACGCGTCCTCTCGGCAGCCTCCGAGGAGGTCCACTTCTCTGAGCGTGACTGGGCTCTGGCCGCCGGCCTGGTCAGGGACACCGTCGCTGACCGGCTTACCGATCTCGCCGACCGGGGATGGATCCGCCGCACTCAGCGAGCGGTGGGCCCGTGGGCCGCGACCTGGCGGGTGGCTACCCGCGGGGGCGGGGAGACAGGAAGTGGCGCAGTATTTACTCCAGTCCTAGCGCAGCAACTTCATGAGGAATTGGAATGCGCTCGTGCTGACATTTGGCACGCTCGCTCTCTGGGTGTGCTGGGGCTGCGGGTGTGGGACCTGCTCCGGACCGGGCGAGTATCGGTGGGGGAGCTGGCGACACGCTTGGGCGTGTGCGCGGCCACGGTGCGCAGCAAACTCCGTGCCCTGCAGTCCCTCGGTCTATGCACCTCCAGCGGGCGCGTCTACCAGGGGCGCTCCCGCCTAACCCGGGCCGCCGCCGCCGCTGGGGTGACGGGGGCCCATGCGGATCGGGTGCGTTTGTACCGGCTGCAATCGGCGGTGTTCGTGTGGTGGTTCACCACCCGGTACCAGGCAGAAGACTCCGACGCGCTTGCCGAATGGGGGAGCTTCCCCAGCCCGGCCGAAGCCGAGCAGGTCCACCCCGTCGATATCGCCCTGGCCTACGGGGCCACCGCGACCGGGCCGCCGGTGGAGGCAACCACCTGGGGGGCAGCAATGGCCGCGCAAGATCGCCACCGCGAGCCAGACCCCGGTAGTTGGTGGGAACTGGTGGCCGCGGCCCGCGCTGCGCTGCCTGCGGCGGACGTGCTGGCCGCGCCCCATCAATGGGCCGCCACTGCCGCCTAACACCTCCAGTTGACCGCCTGCTCGAAGCGGACAAGTCACCAGAGGTCGGGAGAGGAGTCGGTCGTAGGTCCCCAGGGCGATCCGGTCGTCGAGTGGGTGTCCGGGCCGCTTTCTTCCTCTGCGGCCCGGTGGTCGAGGTAGGAGGCAGTGAAGTCGTCCACGTCCACCGAGGGCGCCTGGGCGGTGTCCTCGTCGGGCGAGGTCGTCAGTTCGTCGTGGGTGGCGGTGAGCCAGGCCGCGAGTTCGGCATCGCCAGTAGCGGTTGCCGGTGGGGGAGTGGGCAGAGCGCTTCGGTCTTGACCGGCGGCGGTCACGTGACGCAAGCGGTGGGCGATGACGGCACCGGGGGAGTCCGCGGTTTCGAGGTTCGCTGTGGCCTGCGTCCAGTGTTCGCGTGGGTCGCGGCCGGCTTTTGCCGCGTCGGTCCAGGCTTGGGCGATCGCCGCGTATTGGTCGGGATCTGCCTCGAGCTGGCGACTGTAGAGACGGGGGAGAGCGTCGGTGTATTCGGCCAAAGTGGCGCTGGTGAAGGCGTCGGCGGCCAGGTCGACGCCGTGCCGATACAGCGCTTCCAGACGCGCCGGGTCGGTGGCGTGGTCCATCTCTTCGCGCAGGGCCGCAGTGGCCGAGGCTTGGTGGGTGTCGCGCCGCAGAATGGTCGCCAGAACTTCCGAGGCGGTAGGTGCGTCCCGGTCGCCAGCCGAGTGCATGTGGGCATCTTCCGCCACGAAATCAACGACGGGCTCGCAGACGGCGTAGGCGCGGTTCTCTTGCTTGCCTCGGGTCATGGCGACATAGAGGCCGGCCCGGTCGACGGAGGTGTCCACCACGGCGTGGGTGGTCTCCACGGTGGCGCCCTGGGCTCGGTGGATGGTGGAGGCGTAACCCAGGTGGATGTTGTCTTGCGCGTAGCTGCCGGGTACGAGCATCTGCTCGTCGGTGTTGATATCTTGCACGGCCACCGAGCCGTCGCCTGTGAGGCCGGTGACGGTGAACAGTTGCCCGTTGATGACCCGGCCCAGGTACTTGCGGTCTTCGGTGTAGAGCTTGGCGTTCTTGCGGGCGATGACGGTGTCCCCGACGCCGATGGTGTCGCCTCTAGCGACTCGGGTTTCGCAGGATGCGTCGACGATCCCGGCGGTGATGCGGCCTGAGCGGATGATCTCGTTGAGGGTGTCGACGTCGGTGTTCCTCGAGGCGATGATCAACGAGTTTCGGCCGGCACCTGTGTCGGTGAGGTAGGCCTCCACTGCCTCGGTGAGCATCTGCTCGCGGGTGCCGCCGGTGATCCATCCCCGCTGGGAGTACAGGGCCAGGGCGTCGGGGTTTCCCTCGCGTAGGGAGAGTGTGGCGGCGGCTTGTTCGGTGTCGCTGCCCATGCGCATGACCTCGCGCAGCTCGGGCGTTCCTGGGGTGCGCGCGACCTCTCCGAACAGTCCGCCGGTTTCGACGGCTGCGAGCTGCTTGGGGTCACCGATGAGCCGAACAACAGCTCCCGATTCAGTGGCGATCTCTGTCAGTGCGGCCAGGTTTTCGGTGCTCGACATTCCGGCCTCATCGACCAGGAGCATGTCGCCGGGGGCGATCTTGATCGGCAGTGCCGACAGGGTCTTCTCCGGTTGGTTGGGGTGTAGTCCGCGCCAGGTGAAGGTCACCGAATCGATGGTGTGGGAGGTCGCACCGATCTCATCGGAAAGGATGGATGCCGCCGCTGCCGAGGGCGCCAATCCGATGACACCTCGCCCGCTGTCCTGCCAGGTTTGGGCGAGGAGTTTCATGCTCGCGGTCTTGCCGGTACCGGCTGGGCCAACTCCGGCGGCAACGAGCGTGCCGGAGGTGAGAAGGTGACGCGCCATCGCGGCCTGCCCGGCGTTGAGCGCCCACCCGTGCTCGAGTTCGTGGCGGGCCAGGGCCTGCTCAATGTCGGCGCCTGAGGCGAACACCGCAACCGGTGTGGTGGCCGCCTCGAGGGTCAGTGTCTCGGCTTCAAGGACCGCGGCGGTGGTGTATTTGCGGGAGTTGGCGTGACGGTCCACCCCGGCCCCGGACTCACCCGTCAGTGCCTCCGGTAGGTCCAGCATTTCCGGCGGTGTCAGGGCCACGACGTGCGCTCCCATCGCCTCTTCCATGACCTGGCTGTGGGCTTGCTCCAGGTCGCCGGCGGAGGCAAACCGGTATCCCTTCAGGACGGTCGACACTGCCGTGTCCACGTGCGACTGGCGGAACTGCGCCCGCTGGGAGGTCACCGCGCGTACAGCTTTGGTTGCCACGTCGGTGGCGTGTTCGCTGCCTGAGTACAGGGGTCGGTCCTGCTCTGCGCCGGCACCTCGGACGCCGGAGAGCATGGCCGCAAGGGCGTCCTGGCCAATGCGCTCGGCGGCCACCTTGTGCCAGGTCTGCCGGTGCTCATCGAGGGACTGTGCGGGCTTCTTTGCATCGCGTGTGTCGAGGATGGCTTTCTGCCACAGGGCGTACGCGGCCCGCTGCGAGGGTTGGCGACCATTGGCCTGGACGTACTCGGTGACCAGTCGGTCGTAGACCGGACGGGCCAGGGTCCGGCGGGAGGAGAACGCGTCGATCAGGCGGCGGTCAATACCGGCGACTTCCCAGATGGGCGCCTTGTCTCGGTGCGGGTAGTGGGCCACAAATCGCGCGCCCATTCGGCGGGTGATGAGGTCGTGCAGGACGGCGTCGTAGCGGGCGGAGATCGCCTGGTGCATCTGGTGGATTGCGCGTGAGTCCAGGGTGCGCCACCGCCCGTCGGGGCCTTGCACTTTGTTGGCGATCAATACGTGCGAGTGCAGGTCCGGGTCCCCGCCGCGGGTGTCGAAATGGGTGAACTCACTGGCCACGATCCCGCCGGTGGAGACCTGCTCGATGCCGTTGGTTCCCACCCGCGTGTACACCGCATTGTTCTCGGCCCAGGTGAGTGCTTCGGCGACTGCTTCGTGGTGCAGCGCCGCGATGTGGGAGGCGGTGTGCTCGTCGGCCATTGCCCACCAGACGCTGACACTTTTGACCGGGGAGAAGGTGAAGTCGAACCCGGCCACGGCCTGGCGGACCTTGTCTCGTTCGCGGTTGACCCAGGCGATGACGTCGCGCCCGGAGGCGTGGTCGTAGCCGAACTGCTCGGTGTAGAAACCGCGTCCGACACTCTCGGCGATCTGGCCCTTCTCATCCGTGGTGGGGCGCCTGCCTTCGCCAGAGACGAACGCCTTCTCAGCGGCGTCGATCGCCGCCAGGACCGGCACGCCGGAGGCGTACAGGGAGTAGGAGCGGCCCAGTTTGCAGGCCGACAGTGGCGTCCCTGATTCCATGAGGTCGTCGGTGTCCGGGTGCAGGCCTTCGCCGTACAGTGCGGCCATCTGTGCTTCGGTGACGACCGATCCCGAGATGGCGTTCTCGGATGCCAGCCCGGTCAGTCCGGAGCCGATCCAGCGGCCCGGTGGGGTGCCCTTGGCGGCGTAGTAGTCCGACAGGCTTTGCCCTTGCGGGTCGGCGTCGTGGGTGGCCACGGAGCGCAGCAAGTACTGGTATCCAGTCCCGGCGTGCACCGCCCGCAGGCTCATCATGAACGCCAGTCTAGGCGGGGGCGTCTGGGCGCGTCTATCGGCGCGGCTGGCCGGGTCGGTGACCAGCGGTTTTCCAGGCGTCATTAGTAATGCCTACTGTGTAAGACTGTTCAGAGGAGCGAGAGCGAGTCGGGTTTTGTGGCGGACGCACGGAGGGCGACTGGCCGGGGCGGTGCGGAAGCTGCGGCGGGCAGCCGCAGCCAGAGCGTGGGCAGCCAGAGCGTGGGCGACTGCGGGGGAGAGCGGCGACCAATAGGGTCGAGCGTATGGGCCTCGCGAAGACAGACTCCCGTTCACAGACCGCACGGGCCCGCGCCCGCCAAGCAATGGCCGTCGAGTTGGAGCGGGCGCGCAAGCGCGAGTCCAAGCTTATTGCCGTGTTCTCCGCGATCGACGCCCGCGAGGAAGCAGAAGCCACCCTCGGCGGCGCGCTCATCGAGCTCCGGGGCCTCGGCGTCCCCCAGTCCGACCTAGCCGAGATGACCGGCCTGTCTGCCCGCGACGTCGGTGCAGCGATCCGCAGCGCAAAAAACTCCGAGGACGACAACGACGAAGCCAGCGGCGAGTCTGAGTCAGAGAGCACCGGGAGTGCGAGCGAAGACGCTGAGACGGGCACGGCTGTAGACAGTTCGGACAGCAACGGTGCCAGCAACCACTGATCCCCGCGGTGGGCCGTGGTGTGAGGACGTTCCCCTGCCGGGACTGGACCTGGAACCACGGTCCACCTCGTCTGGGCCGTCGGCTAACTCGCGCCCCTACAGCGCGACACTGCCCCCCACTCCGGAGGCAATCGCCGCGTTCTGGGCCAAGGTCGTACGAGCCCCCGGCGACGGACATTGGCTGTTCACGGGGGCCGTCTCCGGTGTTGATGGGTACGGACGCTTGAGCTGGCGCGAAGGCGGCGTGAGCCGCACCGAATCAGCGCACCGGTTCGCGCTTCTACTCGACGGCATCGACCTGGCCGGCGTCGTCGCCGAACACCGCTGCAACGAGCCACTATGCGTGCGCGTTGATCCCGATCACCTGATCCCGTCCACACAGGCGGCGAACCTGAACTACGCCGTCGCCTGCGGACGCACCGGAATTATCCGAACCTCCCTCAGACGGCAAGACCGCCACGCCCGCTCCCTGGCCGTCCGCAACGCAGTCTCTGGTGGCTGGGACCCCATCGCCTACAGCGCCGCATCCGGCAATACCGCACCCCTGGATACACCTTCGCTGTTCTGATCTGACGTACGCTTACCCACAACAAAGGCCCCGCCACACCGCGGGGCCTTTTCTCGTTCCGGTCGGAAGAGATGTGTCAGCGTTCAGTCACTCGCGCGTCTTGCGCTTTCGCAGTTCCCAGAACTGCGGCAGCGTCCACCGCGGGCGGCGTCTGGTCGATCACCACGCGCGCCAACCGTGACCGGTACCGCGCATCATTGCGGACCGCGAACGACCAGTGCCCGATAAACCAGGCCAGCGTCCCCAGTGCCGCGAGGAGTCGGCGCCCACGTTCGCCCCCTGCCTCACCCCGAGCAAGCCGATGATCGCGCACATCCCGCCCACACCTCGCGCGGTCGGAGGAAGCACGAGGGCACCGCCCGCCACCACCGCGACCGCCAACGTCGCCGTGCCAAGATCCCACATTGCGTGCCACCTTCTCCCTCAGGCCGCGGGCGCCGTGGACGCCGCCTACCTACGACTCGAGTCGGTCCGCCGAGCTCGGCGTCCCCGAATGATCGTCGTGCCCTTGGGGTGTGGCTGCCACCTCTGACACTCAGTTCTCAGGGGCGCTCGTCGGGGCGTTCAGTTGCGGTCGACGGTGTGCCGGCCGGGCCGGCCTCGCGAGTGTTATCGCGTAGTGAGTCCAGCACTTCACGCAGAGTGTCCGAGGTCGCCTCGGCGCGGACCCGGGCCCGGTCGGCCTGCTCGGCCTCGGCGCGCGCGTCCTGCGCGTCCCGAAGGGCCGCGTCAAGC
>NZ_JADDKI010000082.1:0-5061 GCF_015356725.1 Dietzia sp. SYD-A1 | reverse complement strand
CGCCACCGCCACGCCGCTGATCACCCCGACGATCTGCCCGACTCCGAACAACGACCCCACCACGCCCCGCTGCTGCTCGGGGACGCGATCGGCCATCAGGGCGGCCAGCACCGCGAACGGTCCGTTGAATCCCAGCTGCACCAGCACCCAGCCCGCGACCGTGGCCGGCCCGGAATCGGAGGTCAGGAGCAGCAGTTGGCCCGCCACCCCGATCGCCGTGCCCGCGTACACCACCGGCATCCGGGTGCCGAGCCGCGCGCGGCACCGGTCGGAGACCAGGCCCCACAGCGGGTTGGCCACCAGGGCGACGGCGGCCCCCGTGCCCACCACCAGCCCGAGCAGCGCCTCGCGGCCGTCCGGGCCACCGATCCTGTCGGTCTGCACGGGCAGGAGGATCTGGAGCGGGCCGAACCACGAGGCGAAGACCGCCACGACGCCGAGGGTGAGCGCCAGGATCCACAGGGGACCGACGCGGTCGGCCGGTCGGGTCACCGCACGCGTTCCCAGTTGGCCGTCCACGCCTCGGCGCCGCCCATGAGCTGACGCTCCAGTTCGGGCCGGTCGGGCCCGGCCCGGTGCAGCAGGTCGGCCGCCCAGTCCGCGTAGAGCCCGTACTGGGCCACACCGTCGACGTTGAGGTCGTAGACACGGTCACCGAACCGCCACCGGTCCATCACCTCGCCGCTGAGCGCGGTGAACGGGTAGACCAGGGGATCGGTGGCCGCGCTGGGGCGCGCGTCCGCGAGGTGCGCCAGGCCGTTGACGTCCGAGCCGTAGCCATACCCGGCCCAGGGGCGGGTCGTGCCGGCGGTGTTGGCGCGCCAGGCCTCGAGGAAGCCGGTGTCGAAGGTCTCGGTCGCATCGGCGGGCCAGGCGAACGCGGCCACGAACCCGCCTTGTTCGTGCATGCGGCGCGTGATGCCCTGCGTGGCCCAGGTGTGGTCGGAGATGAGCCCCGTGTACCCCGACTCCGCGGCGATGTCGAGCGTCCGCGTGGCCGTCTTGACGCTCATGTGGTCGATGTTGATCACCATGCCGCGCGCCATCATCCCCCGCACGGCGTGCTCGCCGAGCGGGGTCAGTCCGCGGACGTTGCACAGTGGCGTCTCGGGATACACGGGCAATGCCGCTCCCGCGGGGGCGCCCCCGGTCACCGCCGCCAGCCCGTCAGCGACCGGGGTGCTCGCGATCGGCTGGTCGTGGTCCGCGTCGGGGCCGGTGCACGGCTCGGTCTCCCAGAACCGCTGGGTACCGATCTTGTTGCCCACGTTCACCGCCAGGCCCGCCAGGTCCTCGTCCATGCGGGCGCCGCCGAGGGCGTTGTCGAACTTGTGGACCGGGAACACGGTGGACACGCCCCACGAGGCGAATTCGTCGAGGCCGCGGTCGATGTCCTCGGCCGAACACAGCGGCTCGTCGTTGACCATCCGGCAGCCGAACGGCTCGGACGCCTCGACGCCCACCGTCACCGCGAGCTTGCCCTGCGCGGCGATCGACCGGACCTCCTCGGGAGACCGTGCGATCCGGAACCAGCCCCGGCCGGGGCCGCCGTGCTCGGCGTCGATGTGGGCCTCCATCCGGTTCATGTAGTCGACCTGACGACGCAGCTGATCCATCTCGTCACACGAGTACGGCGAACCGATGAGCATCTCGCACAGCACCCGGTTGGCGACCAGGTAGTTGTTGAGCACCCGGAGGCCGCCCCGCCACGCGCGCTCGATACCGGTGTAATAGGCCTGCTCGTGCAACTGCGAGTTGGAGGCCGGCCACTGCGCGAACGTGGGGTAGCCCTGGGCGCCGCCCGGAACCGCGGTGCCGCCGAGGACCGACTCGAGCAGCGAGAAGTGTCCGAAGTCCGAGTGCGTGGGGCAGTCGGCCAGGGCCTGCGCCATCCCGCCGGGGGCGAAAGGCTCACCGCACCGTAGGGCGCCGCCGAACGCCTGGGAGGCGGCGATGTGCGCGTGGGCGTCCACCATGCCCCGGATCGGCGTGGCGGACGCCGCGGGCGCGGCCGTCAGCGGGACGGTCACCGCGACAGCCGAGAGCAGAGCCAGCGCCGAGCGCGCCCATCTGCCGGTGGTCGTGGACCTCGTGGTCGAACTGCCGTTTCCCATGGACGTGCCCCTCTCAGACGGCGCCCGCCGTGGGTCGGCGGGGGCGTCGGCGTGAAAGGGAGATTAACCAAGGTTCGGCCGTGGCACGGCCCGTTCCCGGAGATTTCTGGACAGCTGTTCAGAGTTGGGTTCGCACCGCTGGGGCGTGTGTGGCGGGAGCGTCAGTTGGTGTCCGCGACCAGCGGTTCTATGGTGAGGTGCTCCATCTCCTTGCTGATGTACTGCAGGCGCCACTTGTCGCCGAACAGAGCCAGGAGTTCACCGTCGGTGCGCTGGAACACCTCCACCCCGCGCTGCCGGCCGAGTTCGTCGGCGGAGGCGGAGTCGGTGCGGCGGGCGATGGAGTACGGCAGGCGGTCGACGACCACCTCGACGTTGAACTCGGCCTTCATGCGGGCGGTGACGACCTCGAACTGCATCGGCCCGACCGCCGCCATGACGGGGTTGGCATCCCCACGCGTGTCGTTGCGCAGGATCTGCACCACGCCCTCGGCGGCCAGCTGGTCGATGGCCTTACGGAACTGTTTGTACTTGCCCAGCGACTGCGCGCGCACCACGGCGAAGTGCTCGGGTGCGAACTGGGGAATCGGCGGGAACTGCACCTTCTTACCGGTGTAGAGGGTGTCGCCGGGTGCGAGGGCGGTGGCGTTGACAAGGCCCACGACGTCGCCCGGGTAGGCGGTCTCGACGGTCGTGCGGTCGCGGCCGAACACGGTCAGGGCGTACTTGGTGGTGAACGGTTTGGAGGACTGGGCGTGGGTGACCACCATCCCGCGCTCGAACTCCCCGGAGACCACGCGCATGAACGCGAGCCGGTCGCGGTGCGCGGCGTCCATGCCGGCCTGAACCTTGAACACCACCGCGGAGAACGGATCCGAGGTCTCCCGGGGTGCTCCCGTCACGGTCTCCCACGCGTGCGGCGGTGGGGCCAGTTCGACCAGCGCGTCCAGGATCTGGTGCACACCGAAGTTGAGCATCGCGGAGGCGAAGATCACCGGGCTCGTCTCGCCGGCCAGGTAGAGCTCCTGGTCGTGGTCCTGCCCCATGGCGGAGAGCAGTTCGGACTCCTCGACGGCCGTCTCCCACACCTCGCCCTCCCGCTGGGCGGCGGTGTCCGGGTCGTAGTGCTCCTCCGGGGCGATGGTCGATCCACCGGCGGTGCGGGTGAAGTGGATGTATTCCTCGGGCGCACCGTCGGGGCCGCGGCGGAGCAACCCCCGGTAGTCGCCGGCGATGCCGACCGGCATGAACAGCGGGGTCGGCACCAGGCCGATCTGCTCGGTGATCTCGTCCAGCAGCTCCAGTGGCGCCTGCCCCGGACGGTCCCACTTGTTGATCACCGTGATGATGGGCAGGCCGTTGTGCTTGCACACGCGGAACAGTTTGAGCGTCTGTGGCTCGAGGCCCTTGGCGGCGTCGATGAGCATCACCGCCGCGTCGACGGCGGTGAGCACCCGGTAGGTGTCCTCGGAGAAGTCGGCGTGGCCGGGGGTGTCGACGAGGTTGATGACGTAGGGCTCGTCGTCCTCGGCAGACCCGGAGGGCTTGTAGGTGAACTGCAGCGCGGTGGAGCTGACGGAGATGCCGCGGGCCTTCTCCATCTCCATCCAGTCCGACACGGTGGCCCGACGGCCGGATTTGCCGTGGACGGCACCGGCCTCGGTGATGACGCGCGCGTGCAGCGCCAGCGCCTCGGTGAGCGTGGACTTGCCGGCGTCCGGATGGGCGATCACCGCGAAGGTCCGGCGGCGTGACACCTCGGACGCGACGTGGCCGGACGCATCCGGACCGGACGGCCGTCCGGTGGTCCCGGTGTGCTCGGCGGTCTCGGTCACGCGTCCTCCTCGGTGCTCCGGCGGCCCTCGCCGTCGTCATCCCAGGGTACGTCCGTGCGCGGTCGAGCACCCAATCCGCGGGTGCGCCGCCCGGGGTCGGCGGGCGCGCGAAAGCAGTGGTCACGCGGGTCGGTGATCGCTCCCCGGGCTCGGTGCGCCGGGGTGCACGACGTCGGTGGACGGGTCGCGCTCGACCAGGAACGACTCCCGGCCTGTCTCGGGGTGGCCGGGAAGCGCGAGGTAGGTGAAGCCGCGGGCGGTAGGGCTGTCGATCACCGACGTGACCACGCACGGTGCCGCGATCCTGAGCCACGCCCCCGACCCGGTGCGCGGACGGAGCGTGACGGTGCGGCCGACCGTGGCGGGACCGTCGGAGACGACGACGAGGCCGGCGCGGCGATGCATGTCCCAGGTGAACAGTGCGCGGCTCGCGCGGTCGAAGAGGTCGGCCCCGGAGCCCAGAACGGCGTCGCGTCGGAACCACCGGGGGCGGCTCACGCGGAGTGGACCTGGTTCTGGGCGGTCTCCAGTCCGTGGGTGAGCAGGAGCTCGACCGCGTCGGCGGCGTCCTGCACCAGGAACGGCACGTCGGGCTGCTCGAGCTTGGAGAAGCGCTTGAGCACGTAGTCCGCCACGGCCATGCGCCCCGGTGGCCGGCCGACCCCCGCGCGGACCCTGATGTAGTCCCTGGTGCCCAGGGCTGCGGTGACCGAGCGGAGCCCGTTGTGCCCGCCCTCGCCCCCGCCGCGCTTGAGACGGACCTGTCCGAAGTCGATGTCGATCTCGTCGTGCACCACGATCACGTCGGTGGGCGCGACGGAGAAGTACTTGGCCACCGCGGCGACGGGCCCCCCGGACAGGTTCATGTAGCTGCGCGGCCGGGCCAGGATCACGGCCTGGTCGGCGACCCGCGTCTGGGCCACCTCGCAGTTGGTCCGCTTGTGTGTGGAGAAACTCGCCGGCATGGGCAGGGCGCGGGAGGCCAGCTCGAGCAGCACGTCCCAGCCGATGTTGTGGCGGGTCCCCTCGTAGTCGGGACCGGGGTTGGCCAGGCCCACCACGAGTCGGGGCCCGGGGGTGTCAGCGGTACTCACGGTCTCATGGTCCCAGAC
>NZ_JADDKI010000081.1:0-22990 GCF_015356725.1 Dietzia sp. SYD-A1 | reverse complement strand
GTATGCGGCCACGTCCCAGCCCTCGGGCGCGGCCCACGGCCGGGTGGGGGCGGCCCCGATCGTCGACAGGTCGTCGGCGTGCGCGCACGACGCCGGGTCGACCCCCGGCGTGAGCGGCAGCATGGCGCACCGGTGGAAGTCCAGGACGGTCCGCCCGTCCTGGTCGGTGGTGGTCACCCTCAGGGCTGCCAGTCCGGTGGGGGCGCGACCCGGTGAGGGACTGGTGGTCCTCAACCCGACGACCTCGGTCCTGGTGGACAGGGTGTCCCCGATCGCGGGCGCGGTGTGCAGACGCAGACCGCGGTAGAAGAGGTTGGCCCTGACGCGCTGGGTGAGGACGGTGGACTGACCGATCGCCACGTCGATGACGAGTCCGGGGTGGGCCACCGTGCCACCGGTGACCGTGCGGGCGAGATGGCGGTCCAGGGGGAGCCGCAGGCGGTCGCCGAGGATGGCCTGGTGGGTCGCGGCGAGCCCGTCCGTGAGGGTCACCGCCGGGGCGTCGACGACGACCTGCCCCACCGCCAACTGATCGAAGTGGGGTCCGCCGACGGGGAACTGGCCGCGACTGTCCATGGCCGTCATCCTAGGCAATCCATGAGCATGATTATTGACGGATGTGCGGCGGGTTGGGACGATGAGCCGACGTCCACCCGGGCGGACGACCGAGCGACGACGACGACGAGGTGCTGCGCGGTGCCGGAGCTGAACGAGGACGAGGCCTATCTGGTGGCGACCGTGCGCCGCTTCATCGACCGTGAGGTCAGGCCGTCCGTCCGCGAGACGGAGCACGCGGACTCCTACCCCGAACGCTGGATCGAGCAGATGAAGCAGATCGGGATCTACGGTCTGGCCGTGCCCGAGGAGTACGGCGGGATGCCGGTCTCGATGCCCTGCTTCGTGCACGTGACCGAGGAGCTCGCCCGCGGGTGGATGTCGCTCGCCGGTGCCATGGGCGGGCACACCGTGGTGGCCACGCTGCTCACCAGGTTCGGCACCGAGGAGCAGAAGGCCGCCTACCTCCCGCGGCTGGCGACGGGTGAGGTGCGGGCGACCATGGCGCTCACCGAGCCGGGAGGGGGGTCGGACCTCCAGGCCATGGGGACCACCGCGCGTCCCGACGGCGACGACCTCGTGATCACCGGCACCAAGACGTGGATCTCCAACGCGCGCCGTTCCGGCCTCATCGCGCTGCTGTGCAAGACGGATCCCGCGGCCACTCCCGCCCACAGGGGGATCTCGATCGTGCTGGTCGAGCACGGGCCCGGCCTGACCGTCTCGCTCGACCTGTCCAAGCTGGGATACAAGGGCGTCGAGACGTGCGAGTTGGCGTTCGACGGCTATCGCACGCCCGTCACGCAGATCCTCGGCGGTGAGCCGGGGCGGGGATTCGCCCAGATGATGACGGGCCTGGAGACCGGACGGATCCAGGTCGCGGGCCGCGCCCTCGGGGTCGCGGCGGCCGCCCTGGAGGACTCGCTCGCCTACGCGCAGCAGCGGGAGTCGTTCGGCCAACCGATCTGGAAGCACCAGGCGATCGGCCATCGCCTGGCCGACATGGCGACCAAGCTCTCCGCCGCACGCCAGCTCACGCTCCACGCGGCGGAGCGCGCCGATGCCGGCGAGCGCTGCGACATGGAGGCGGGGATGGCCAAGCTCTTCGCCTCCGAGGCCGCCATGGAGATCGCGCTCGACGCGGTACGGATCCACGGCGGCTACGGGTACTCCACGGAGTACGACGTCGAGCGCTACTTCCGGGACGCCCCGCTCATGATCGTGGGCGAGGGGACCAACGAGATCCAACGCAACGTCATCGCATCGCAACTGGTGCAGCGAGGAGGACTGTCATGAGGGTGTTCGAGGGGCTGGAGCAGCTCGAGGCCGAACTCGGCCGACACCTGGGGTACAGCGACTGGATGGAGATCACGCAGGACCGGATCGACGCGTTCGCCGAGGCCACCGGGGATCACCAGTGGATCCACGTGGATCCCGTCCGCGCGGCGCAGGGGCCGTACGGCGCCACCATCGCCCACGGATACCTCACACTGTCCCTGCTGCCGGTGCTGGGGGTGGAGGTTCTGGACATCCGTGGATTCCGGATGATGATCAACTACGGCGTCGACAAGGTCCGGTTCCCGGCCCCGGTCCCGGTGGGCTCGCGGATCCGCGCGGGCGTCGAGCTCACCTCGCTCCAACGCAAGTCCGCCGGAGTCCAGCTCAACAGCCTGGTGACCGTCGAGGTCGAGGGCTCCGACCGTCCGGCGGTCGTGGCCGAGACCGTGCGGATGATGGTCGAGTGAGGCGGGGCCGAGGGTTCCGGGGCGGGAGAGCCGGGTCCCCGGCCGCAGGTGTCGACGAGTCTGACGAATTCACGATGAGTTAACTCACAGGTGTGTGATTCGGGCGTAGCGTGACTCTCAACGGTCGGTGGGGAAGCCGACCGTCGGGAGGTCCCAGCCGATGATCGACGCACTCGATCGGGAGGGGGCCGGCACCCGGCCCCGTCACCACCAGGTGACCTGAGCCGACCGGTCCACCCCCAGCTCGCCCGCGGTGCCGCGGGCCAGGAGTCCGCCGTGACCGACACCGTACGCACCTACGTCCTCGACACCTCGGTTCTGCTCTCTGACCCGTGGGCCGTCACCCGCTTCGCCGAGCACCACGTGGTGTTGCCCATCGCGGTGATCGGGGAGCTGGAGGGCAAGCGACACCACCCCGAGCTCGGCTACTTCGCCCGAGAGGCCCTCCGACTCCTCGAGGACCTGCGCCTGCGCCACGGACGGCTCGACGGCGACCTGCCCATCACCGACGAGGGCGGCACCCTGCGGGTGGAACTCAACCACACCGACCAGACGATCCTGCCGACCGGCTTTCGCAACACCGGCGAGGATTCTCGGATCCTCGCGTGCGCGCTCAACCTCCGCGCGGAGGGCCAGGACACCGTCCTCGTCTCCAAGGACGTGCCGCTGCGCGTCAAGGCCGGATCGGTGGGGCTGCCCGCAGACGAGTACCACGCCCAGGACGTGGTGCTGACCGGGTACAGCGGGGTGGCCGACCTGCCCGCCACCCAGGATCTCGTGGACACCCTGTTCTCCGACGGTGGGGCGTCGCCGCTCGCGGCCCGCGCGGCCGGGTTGGACGTGCAGACCCCGGTCCACTGCGGTATCCGGGTCCAGACCGAGTCGTCGTCGGCACTGGCCCGCGTCACCGACGGCGGCGGGTTGAAGCTGGTGCGCGGGGATGTCGAGGTGTTCGGCCTGCGGGGCCGCTCGGCCGAGCAGCGCATCGCCATCGACTGCCTGCTCGACGAGTCGATCGGGATCGTCTCGCTCGGGGGCCGGGCGGGAACGGGCAAGTCCGCGCTCGCCCTGTGCGCCGGGCTCGAGTCCGTCCTCGAGCGGCGCCGCCACCGCAAGATCGTCGTGTTCCGGCCCCTCTACGCCGTGGGTGGCCAGGAACTCGGCTACCTCCCGGGCAGCGAGACCGAGAAGATGTCGCCGTGGTCGCAGGCGGTCTTCGACACCCTCGAGGGCCTGGTCAGCGAGAACGTGATCGACGAGGTGATGGACCGGGACATCCTGGAGGTGCTCCCGCTCACCCACATCCGCGGCCGGAGCCTGCACGACTCGTTCGTGATCGTCGACGAGGCGCAGTCACTCGAGCGCAACGTGCTGCTCACCGTGCTCTCCAGGCTGGGCACCGGGTCGCGGGTCGTGCTCACCCACGATGTGGCCCAGCGTGACAACCTGCGCGTCGGTCGTCACGACGGCATCCAGGCGGTGGTGGAGAAGCTCAAGGGACATCCGTTGTTCGCGCACGTGACCCTCAACCGCTCGGAGCGGTCGGCGATCGCCGAGTTGGTCACCACGATGCTCGAGGAGTTCCACCCGGACGCCCTGCCCGGGGAGTTGCGCCGGATCCACGCCGCCTGACCGGCGTCAGCGCTCGCGGTCGAGCCCCGTCATCCCCAGCACGTCGAGGCGGCGGTCCAGCTCGTCCTCGCTCAGCGGATCGGGGACGAAGCCCAGGGCGATCACGGCCTCGCGGATCGTCATCCCCTCCGCCAACGCGTGCTTGGCCACCCGGGCGGCCTCCTCGTAGCCGATGGCCGAGTTCAGCGGGGTGACGATCGAGGGCGAGGACTCGGCGTAGCGGCGCATCCTGTCGACGTCGGGTTCGATCCCGTCGATGCAGCGCTCGGCGAACAGGGTGGTGGACGTGGTGAGGATCCGAGCCGATTCCAGGACGTTGCGGGCCATCACCGGGATCGCGGTGTTGAGCTCGAAGGCCCCGGTCGCGCCGGCCCAGGCCACGGCCGCGTCGTTGCCCACCACCTGGGCGGCGACCTGGGAGATGGTCTCGCACAGTACCGGATTGACCTTGCCGGGCATGATCGACGACCCGGGCTGCAGGTCCGGCAGGTGGACCTCGGACAAGCCCGTCATGGGACCGGACCCCATCCAGCGGACGTCGTTGGCGATCTTCGTCAGCGAGACGGCGATCGTGCGCATCGCCCCGGAGAGCTCCACCAGACCGTCGCGGGCGGACTGCGCCTCGAACGGGTCCGCGGCCAGGCGCAGCTCCTCGAGCCCGGTGAGGGCGCGCAGTTCCTCCACCACCGCGGAGCCGAAGCCGTCCGGTGCGTTGAGGCCGGTGCCCGCGGCCGTGCCGCCGATCGGGAGTTCGCCCACCCGGGGCAGGGTGGCGCAGACACGCTCGGCCCCGGCCCGGAGCTGGCGCGCGTACCCCCCGAACTCCTGGCCCAGGGTCACGGGGACCGCGTCCATGAGATGGGTGCGGCCGGACTTCACCACGTCCCGCCACTCGACGGACTTCCGCTCGAGCGACTCGGCCAGCCCGCTCAGTGCGGGGACGAGTTCGGTCAGCGCCACCTCCGTCGCGGCGACGTGGGTCGCGGTGGGGAAGGTGTCGTTGGAGGACTGCGACATGTTGACATCGTCGTTCGGGTGCACGGTGACACCCTCTGCCGCGCACAGCGACGCGATGACCTCGTTGGCGTTCATGTTGGAACTGGTGCCGGAGCCGGTCTGGAACACGTCCACGGGGAAGTGCTCGTCGACCTCCCCGTCGGCGATACGGCCGGCCGCGGACACGATCGCGTCGACCTTGGTCTGCTCGAGGAGCCCGAGACGACCGTTGACCGTC
This sequence comes from Dietzia sp. SYD-A1, assembly GCF_015356725.1. Classification (NCBI taxonomy): domain Bacteria; kingdom Bacillati; phylum Actinomycetota; class Actinomycetes; order Mycobacteriales; family Dietziaceae; genus Dietzia; species Dietzia sp. SYD-A1. The sequence continues at coordinate 17,824 of NZ_JADDKI010000081.1, read as the reverse complement.
GCGCACGCGGACTTGAGCAGGCCGAGCGCGCGGATCTGTGCGCGCTCGAGACCGCTGCCCGAGACCGGGAAGTTCTCCACCGCCCGCTGCGTCTGGGCCCGCCACAGCGCGTCGACCGGTACCCGGACCTCGCCCATGGTGTCGTGCTCGATACGGAATCCACTCTGGTCAGCCATACGGGCCAGAGTAGGCGTGGCCGCCGCCCCGTGCAGCCGCTCCGCGGGCCCGGCCCCGTGCGACCGCTCGGGGCGGCCCCGGGCCGGGGAGGGTCAGTCGTCGCGGGTCCCCTGGCCGTAGTCGACCGCCGAGAACTCGCGGAGCTTCTCCATGCGGTGGCGGGCCTCGACGTGCCGGACGGTCCCCGACTTGGACCGCATGACGAGGGACCTGGTGACGGCGCCGTTGGAGCGGTAGCTCACGCCGCGGACCATGTCGCCGTTGGTGATGCCGGTCGCCGCGAAGAAGCAGTTGTCGCCCTTGACCAGGTCGTCGGTGCCGAGGAACGCGTCGACGTCGAGTCCGGCGTCGACCGCTTTCTGGCGCTCGGCCTCGTCCTGGGGCCAGAGCTGCCCCTGGATCTCCCCGCCCATGCACTTCATGGCGCAGGCGGTGATGATCCCCTCCGGGGTGCCGCCGATCCCCATGAGCATGTCCACCGAGCTGTCGTCGGAGGCGGCCGCCACGCCACCGGCCACGTCCCCGTCCATGATCAACCGGACCTTGGCGCCGGCCGACCGGATCTCCGCGATGAGTTCCGCGTGCCGGGGGCGGTCGAGGACGCACACCGTCAGGTCCCCGACATCGATGTTCTTGGCCCTTGCCACGGAGATGATGTTCCACTCGGTGGACTTGGACAGGTCGATGTGGCCGACCGCATCCGGTCCCACGGCGATCTTGCGCATGTAGAACACCGCGGAGGGATCGAACATCGCGCCCCGCTCCGCGACGGCGATGACGGCGATGGAGTTGGGGCGGCCTTCGGCCATGAGGCGCGTCCCGTCGATCGGATCCACCGCCACGTCGACGGCGGGTCCGTGCCCGGTGCCGACCCTCTCGCCGTTGAACAGCATCGGCGCCTCGTCCTTCTCGCCCTCGCCGATCACCACGACGCCGTCCATGTCCACGGTGCCGATGAGCTCGCGCATGGCGTCCACGGCCGCGCCGTCACCCCCGAGCTTGTCTCCCCGGCCCACCCACCGGCCGGCCGCGAGCGCGGCGGCCTCGGTGACTCGGACGAGCTCCATGGCGAGGTTGCGGTCGGGACGTAGGGCGTCTGACATGTGGCGTCGGGCTCCTCGGATAGCTGCAGGCGGACGGGCAGTGGCGGCTCGCCGCGTGATGGGGTGTCGGCGCTCATTGTTGCACCTGTCGGCCCTCGCCGGGGGCCAGGCGCCCGACATGCCCCGGCCGGGTGGGATACTCGACGCCGTGGCCGAGCCGAAACCGAGAATCCTGCAGGGTAACCGCGACATGTTCTGGTCGGTGGTGGTTCTCATGGTGATCGTCGGACTTTTCGCCGGTGTGTCCGGGCAGTGCACGTTCAGCCCGTCGGGACCTCAGCAGGGAGCGATCCCGGAGTTCGACGCCGACGCCTCCCTGCGTCAGGACGCGCGGAGTCTGGACTTCCCGGTCCGTTCCCCGGATGTCCCGGAGGGGTGGACCTCCAACTCCGGGCGCGTCGAGAGCTTCGCCGACACCACCTCGAGCCACGTGGGGTGGGTGACGGGGGAGCGCAGTTTCGTCGAACTGGTCCAGTCCGATGCCCCGGAGGAGGCCTTCCGATCACTGAACGGCGGGCCGAGGCCGAACCGGACGATCGTGCCGGTGACCGGGCGGGAATGGACCGTGTTCACCGGTGACGACGTCCGCCCGGTGTGGGTCCTGGACCTGGGCGACGTCCGGGTGGCGGTGACCGGATCGGCCACCTCCTCGGACTTCGAGGCGCTGGCCGCGGCGGTCCAGGACGCCGAACCGCTGCCCAGCGGTCGATAGTCCGCCGGCCGGACGACCCCGGGCAGGTGCACGCCGACCCACCGCGCGCGCCGCGGCCTCCTAGGTGCGGTCGCCCGAGTCGTCGTCGCCCAGAACGGCGTCGATCCGGTCGCGTGCCCCGTCGAGGTGTTCGGTGCACCGCGCGGCGAGCTCCTCGCCGCGCTCCCAGAGCGCCAGGGAGGCGTCCAGGTCCTGCCCTCCGGCCTCGAGGATGCGGACCACCTCGATCAGCTCGTCGCGGGCCTCCTCGTAGCCGAGCTGGGAGACGGGGGTCTGCTCGTCGGGCATCAGGACTGCTCCTCGGGTGTGGCGGGTTCGGGTGTGGCGGGTTCGGGTGTCGCGGCGGCGGAGTGTCCCGCGGCGGGGGTGGAGCCCAGAACGGCGGCGGACAGGGCCCCGTCCGAGACCCGGATACGCAGCTGTGACCCGGGCGGCGCGTGGGCGATCGAGGAGACCACGCGGCCGTCGTGGTCCCCGGCGACGGACTGGACCACCGCGTACCCGCGGGCCAGGGTGGCTGCGGGTCCGAGCGTGGTGAGCCGCGCCGCGAGGTGGCCGAGCGACGTGGACTCGGTCTGGACGATCCGGGTGATGTCCCGGCGGGCCGCCCGGAGTGCCTCCGCCACCACCTCGGCCCGGGACTCCACGATCCCGTACGGGTTCGCCATGACGGGGCGGGAGCGGACCGCGGCGAGCTGACCGCGCTCGCGCTCCACCCATCCCCGCAGTGCGCGCGCGGTCCTGGCACGGGCGTCGGCGATCCTGCGACGTTCCTCGATGACGTCCGGGACCACCCGTTTGGCGGCGTCGGTGGGGGTGGCCGCGCGCAGGTCGGCGACCAGATCGGACAGGGGTGAGTCCGGTTCGTGACCGATCGCGCTGACCACGGGCGTGCGACATCGCGAGATCGCCCGGACCAGGGCCTCGTCCGAGAACGGGAGCAGGTCCTCGACCGAACCGCCGCCGCGGGCGAGGATGATCACGTCGACGACGGGGTCGGCGTCGAGCTCGGCCAGCGCCTCCAGGATCTGGGGGACGGCCGACGGCCCCTGGACCGCGGTGTTGCGGACGGCGAACCGCACGTCCGGCCATCGTCCGCGGGAGACCTCGACCACGTCCCGCTCGGCCGCGCTCGCGCGGCCGGTGACCAGTCCCACACAGGTGGGGAGGAACGGCAGCGGGCGCTTGAGCCGCGGATCGAACAGACCCTCGGCCGCGAGGGCCTGCTTGAGCCTCTCGATGCGGGCGAGGAGCTCTCCTATGCCCACCGGGCGGATCTCGGAGACCTGGAGCGAGAACGACCCACGACCGGTGTAGAAGCGCGGGGTCCCGCGGATCACCACCCGGCTGCCCTCGGTCACCGGCACCGGGGCCTCGGAGATGAGCCGGGGCGGGCAGGTCAGGGTGAGGGAATTGTCCACCGAGGGGTCGCGCAGGGTGAGGAACGCCGTCCGGGTGCCGGGGCGCAGGCTCAACTGGGTGATCTGGCCCTCGACCCAGACGGCACCGAGCCGGTGGATCCAGGCGGCGATCTGGTCCGAGACCACCCGGACCGGCCACGGCTGTTCGGGGGTGCTGGGGGACCTCGACGATCCGGCGGTCACGTGGCGCGTGGGGTGACGCGGCCGGTCGGGACATCGGGGTCGTCGCCGTCGGCGCCCGCGTCCCCGTCCGGGCCCGCCGCGGTGCCGTACCGGGCGCCGTCCCCGGGCGTGTCGAGATCCTCGTCGAACGTCGCCCATTCCGGGTGGTCCGACCGGGCGGGGAACACCGTCGCGAGCACCCGGTCTCCCTTGACCGCGAGCCCCGCGACGGTCTGGCCGGCGTGGAGATACGTCTGCACCAGGCTGCCGGCGACCTTCACCGGGACCGTCGGGAGGGAGACCGCCGCCTGGACCGCACGCCCGGGGAGCTCCGCGGCGTACTCGACCGCGGAGGCGGCGACACCGATGGAGACGCGGGTGAGGAAGAAGGGTCGGAGCATGGGAACCTCTCTGCCGGGGGGCGTCCGGGAGGCGTGATGGTCGGAATCCAGTATGAACCGTACCCTGGTGCCATGACCGAGCAGACCGACATGATCGCCGAACCGGCAACCAAGCGAGTGCTTCTCGCGGAACCGCGTGGCTATTGCGCCGGCGTCGACCGGGCCGTCGAAACGGTCGAGAAGGCCCTGGCCAAGCACGGTGCACCGCTGTACGTGCGCAAGGAGATCGTGCACAACAAGCACGTGGTGGAGTCGTTCACCGACCAGGGCGTGATCTTCGTCGACGAGACGGACGAGGTCCCGCACGGCTCGAACCTGGTGTTCTCGGCCCACGGGGTCTCCCCGGCCGTCCGCGAGAGCGCCCTGCAACTGGAGTTGAACACGTTCGACGCGACCTGCCCGCTCGTCACCAAGGTCCACACCGAGGTCAAGCGCTTCGCCCGGGAGGGGTACCTGATCCTGCTGGTCGGCCACGAGGGCCACGAGGAGGTCGAGGGAACCGCGGGCGAAGCGCCCGACGTGGTGACCCTCGTCGACGGCCCCGAGTCCGTCGACGCCCTGGACATCCCCGTCGACACCGAGAAGTTGATCTGGCTCTCGCAGACCACCCTCAGCGTCGACGAGACCATGGAGACGGTCCGCCGTCTCAAGGAGAAGTACCCGACGCTGATCGATCCGCCGTCGGACGACATCTGCTACGCGACGCAGAACCGGCAGGTCGCGGTCAAGACCATGGCACCGCAGTGCGACCTGGTGATCGTGGTGGGGTCGAGGAACTCGTCCAACTCGGTCCGGCTCGTCGAGGTTGCCCTGCAGGCCGGTGCGCGCGACGCCCACCTGGTGGACTACGCCAAGGAGATCGACACCTCCTGGCTCGAGGGCGTCACCACGGTCGGGGTGACCTCTGGCGCCTCCGTGCCCGAACTGCTGGTGCGCGGGGTGGTGGACCTGCTGGCCGACCACGGCTACAACGATGTGTCCTCGGTGCGGACCGCGCAGGAGACCATCACGTTCTCCCTGCCCCGCGAGCTCCGGGTCCCCAAGAAGGTCTAGAGCGGCAGGGGAGTCACCGGCGCGCGTGCGCCGGAGCCGCCCGCCGCCGATGGGCCGGTGCCGGGCGGGTGCGCCGGGGTTCCAGGACGAACGCCCGGATCAGCGCGATCGCGACCACCACGAGTGTGGTGGTGAGCATCAGCGGGAACCTGGTCGCCAGCGGCAGGACCATCGAGATCATCTGCGACCGCGAGAAGGCCGCCGCGCTCAGGCCCGCCCCCGCGATCACCGAGGCCAGCGGGACCAGTACGGACATGATGATCGGCGGCTGAATTCCGGCGACGAACAGTGCGCGACGCGAGACCGCCAGCACCGCGATCAGGCAGCCGAGGAAGTACCCCACGGTGAAGCCGGTCCCCAGGGCCCCGGAGAGCGAATCGATCGCCACCCCGGTGAGCGTGACGGCGACCGCGAGCAGGACCGCCGACCAGGCGGGGAGCCCACGTACGGTCGAGACGACGGACCTCTCGTCCGCGGGGACCCGTCCGCTCCTGCGTGTGTTCACGGGATGAGACTCTAACCGTCGAGTCGGCGAGCGAGGAATCTGCCGAAGCGCCGCAGCACGTTGGGCTTGCTCTCCGAAGGCGAGGGTCGGTTGCCGTACACGGCGTGGGGATCGACCGGACCCGTGGGAGGATTCGCGTGGTCGGTCGACGGGTCCTCGGCGTTCGGGTCGGGCGGGACCACCTCGTCGTCGTCGATCGGCAGGGTCCCCACCACCGACCCACTCTCACCGGTCGCCTCGACCGACCCGCTGTCGGGTGCCCCGTGGGGGTGTCCCGGCCGGGTGTCCTTGATCCCCGCCATGATGGCGCTGCTGCTCTTGCGCAGTGGCGCGAACCTCGAACTGGACATCTCGCCGAGCCAGGCCGTCAGACGCCCCTCGTCGGTGGCGGACGCGAGGTCGGATGCCGTCACGTCCCCGGTCCGCAAGTCGATCTGCTCACCGAGGTACCGGAGCATCACGGCGGCCACCGCCAGTATCGGCACCGCGAGGAACGCCCCGATGATGCCGAAGAGGGTGCCACCGGCGGCCACGCCGAGCAGGATCACGACGGGGTGCAGGTTCATCGCCCGCGACTGGAGGATCGGCTGGAGGATGTTGCTCTCGAGCTGCTGCACCGCGATGATCACGACCAGCACGATGATCGCGGTGGTCAGGCCGTTGGCCACCAGCGCGATGAGCACAGCCAGCGCGCCGGCCGTGAAGGCACCGACGATCGGGATGAATCCGGCCAGGAAGGTGATGACCGCCAGCGCCCACGCCAGCGGTACGCCCAGGATGACCAGTGCCAGGCCGATGAAGAAGGCGTCGACGAACGAGACGATCGCCTGCGCGCGGATGTACCCGCCGAGGGTGTTCCAGCTGCGGGTGAGGACCTCGGTGAGGTGGCGACCGGCGTTGCGGCCGGCGATCCGGCGCACGAACGGCAGGAACCGGGGGCCGTCCTTGATGAAGAAGAACGTGAGCACCAGGACCAGCACGAAGGTGATGAGGAGCGAGCCCACCGCGGTGACGCCGGTGAACACACCGTTGGCGATCTGGTCGCCCCGGTCCTGCAGCGTCGAGCTGAGCTGGCCCAGCACGCTGTCGAGCTGCTCGTCCCGGATGTTCAGGGGCGGGCCCCGGAGCCAGTCCTGGACCTCGCCGATCGCCTCGGAGGCCTGGTCCGCCAACTGGACGCTCTGATCGATGATCGACGGGGCGATCAGGGCGAGGATGCCCGCGACGGCCCCGAGTGAGCCGAGGAGGGAGATGAGCGCGGCAAGCGCTTTGGGGACGCCGTGGCGGGTCATCCACCCCGTCGGGGGCCAGAGGACCGTCGCCACGATGAGCGCGAGCAGGATCGGTAGGATGCCCACCCACAGCGCGCCACCGATCTGGCTGAGCAGCCATCCCGCGATGAGGAGGATGGCCAGGCGCAGCGCCCAGTCGGTGACCCAGCGCCCGCCGAGGCCGATGAGGACGGACCGGTCGACGTACTCCTCGTCTGTCCCGACCGGGGGAGGCGGTTTCGGCTCGTCGCTCATGGCACACATCCTGTCAGAGGTCTCGCCGACGCGCTCCCTGTGACCGCCAGGGGTGGCGGGCAGCGGGGACGCGGGGCCCGGGCCGTAGACTCAGGCCTCGTGAGTCTCACCCTCGGAATCGTCGGACTGCCCAATGTCGGTAAGTCGACCCTGTTCAACGCCCTGACGAACAACGACGCGCTGGCCGCGAACTACCCGTTCGCCACGATCGAGCCGAACATCGGGGTCGTGGACCTGCCGGACCCCCGACTGGCCCGGTTGGCCGAGATCTTCGGCTCCGAGCGGATCCTGCCCGCGGTGGTGTCCTTCGTGGACATCGCCGGGATCGTCAAGGGTGCCAGCACCGGTGAGGGGATGGGCAACAAGTTCCTCGCCAACATCCGCGAGGCCGAGGCCATCTGTCAGGTCGTGCGCGTGTTCGACGACCCGGATGTGATCCACGTCGACGGCCGCGTCGACCCGATGGCCGACATCGAGGTGATCGCCACCGAGCTGATCCTCGCGGACATGGAGACCCTCGAGAAGGCCGTCCCGCGGCTGGAGAAGGAGTCCCGCAAGGACAAGTCCCTGGTGCCGCAACTCGAGGAGATCCGCAAGGCCCAGGCCGTGCTCGAGGACGGCCGGACCCTGTTCCAGGCACAGGACGAGGTGGACCGCACCCTGCTGCGCGACCTGCACCTGATGACCGCGAAGCCTTTCCTCTACGTGTTCAACGCCGACGAGGCCGTGCTCACCGACGCCGGGCGTCAGGCCGAGCTGCGCGCCGCGGTGGCTCCCGCCGACTGTGTGTTCCTCGACGCCAAGGTCGAGTCCGAGCTCCGCGAGCTCGACGAGTCCGACGCCATGGAGCTGCTCGAGTCGATCGGCCAGGAGGAGCCGGGCCTGAACGCGCTCGCCCGCGCCGGCTTCCACACCCTTGGCCTGCAGACCTACCTGACGGCCGGGCCCAAGGAATCGCGCGCCTGGACGATCCGCAAGGGCGACACCGCGCCCAAGGCCGCGGGCGTGATCCATACCGACTTCGAGAAGGGCTTCATCAAGGCCGAGATCGTGTCCTTTGACGACCTCGACGCCGCCGGGTCCATGGCCGCCGCGAAGGCTGCCGGCAAGGTGCGCATGGAGGGCAAGGACTACGTCATGGCCGACGGCGACGTGGTGGAGTTCCGGTTCAACGTTTAGGCCCGATCCGGCGACCTGCGAAGACGCTCTTGGACGGCTTGACTTTCCGGCCTCTGATCAGCCGTTATCGTCCGTCTTGGGGTCGCCTCCGGTCCGGCCCCGTACGCTCGCGAATCGCCTCCGAACGGGACTAGATCGGGACTAAAGCTAGAAACGGCGAAGGCCGGACCCTAGGGGGGTCCGGCCTCAGGACTCGCCGCCGAGTCAGGTGTCAAACGACTTGCCGGAGGACCTTCTTGTTGTGGTACTCGATGCTCTCCTGAGCAACCTCATGCCCTGGCTTGCTTCGGAGGCTCTTGAGGCTCAGCGGGATCGTCCCAAAGTCCAACATCACGTGATGGTTTGGGCACAGGACGACGATGTTTCCGGGCGTATCGGGGCCGTGGTGCGGTCCGCCGAGTGGGCGGATGTGGTGGGCTTCGGAATAGGTCTTCCCTTCGCCTAGCTTGATAGCCTTGCCGCAAATCTGGCACTCGTCCTTATGGAGCTCCTTGAGCTTGCGGGCCAAGGGCGTGTCGCGAAGGACTCGGTACGTTGTCGCTTCTGCTCGATCTGGTTGCTCGTTTCCGTCTGGAAGATCGACGGCTCGGGGTGTCTCTGGTGGAGCCTCTAGGTCGGCGGGTGTCGCAATCGTCTCGCGAAGCGCCCACACTCCGCTTCCGATTCCGGCCGACTTGAAGAGGTCGTCACTGCCCTTATAATTCTTGCTATCGCTGGAGTGTCGTTCGATGGTGTTCTGAACAGTCATTTTCCAGTGTGGCGTTAGTCCAGTGCGCCGCTTCTCGATTACTTCCAGTATTTCGTTTCGCGTAGCCCGTCCTCCAAGCTCACGCAAGGCATCTACTATCTCGTCGGACCACTTCTTCATTAATGCCTCATAACTGATTGTTTGTTGAAGACTGTTCGAGGAGCAGCCTTCTAACGTCATCTGGGGTTAGCCATGGCGTGCTTCGGTGGATCATTCTGTGGCAGTTTGAGCAAACAAGAACTAGGTCGCCAAGTTTGGTCGTCGTTGGGCCTGAAGCGTGGAGCGGCAAAACGTGATGAACCTCGATGAAATTTCGGCCTCGATTGCCGTACGCCTCTTCGAAATTGAATTCGCGAATCTCGCAGTAGACAGCCTTGTGGCCCTTTAAGAACGAACGAATTTTCCGATCTCTCAGCTTCTTATCGCGCTCTCGATGGAAATGCGTCCTCTGAAGGAGTCGGCCTTCCATCGCGCCCTCGTCCTCTTCATCCACTGGCGCTAGGGGGATGCCCTCCTCCACGGCTGTTGTAAGCGTGTGCCGGATTTGGGTTGCAAGCTCGTGCATGTACTCGGGGTCGGATAGGAATTGGTTGAGGACAACCCTGTCGATTTCACCGCCCTTGGTGGGCGCGCCTTCGTACTCCGGGTGATGCGTCGCGATGTCCACCGTTTTTCGTGCCACTCCGTTCGGGTTGCGGAACTTCTCGCTCCGGACTTCCGGTGGATGAAGCTGTGAGCGCTGCAGAATTGCCGAAAGCTCAACCACTCGGGGGTCTTCGGCGGTCAGGTATGCCCAGTTGTTCGCTGCTACTAGATCGCAGGCCAGGATCACTTCATCTCGCGCCCAAGGCGGCGAGCGGCGCGGGGGAATCCGGAAACCGAGAGCGCGAAGCTGTCGCCCAACCGTGGCGTCGCCGCCCGAGAAGTCCTCCGGCCGGAGAGGCTCTTTTCCGGACAGGTACCCGTGCGCAGCTCCGGCTATTGCTTTCGAGTCGTAGGATTTACCGTCCCGCTCCAGGAGATAATCTGTGGCTGGTCCAAACCTGTACTTCGCGCGAAAGGCATCTGCGCCAAGTTGATCAAACTCTTCGATAGCCGCAATGACTGCTTCTGCGGTGAGGTCTTTAAGGGTCACGTCTGAGAGGCTAGCTCGCGGGTAAGACAGAATCGCGGTTTCAGGCGTGTATCGCGTTCTGGACAACAGCGACCCCGCCCAGGTGGCTCGTCGCCTAGGCGGGGTCGTGGTGTCGGACCCGCCGCCACTGACCAGGACAAGTCAACTGGACCCAACGGACCGGCGTTCCGGCTCGGGCGCTGCTGTGACAAGTCAAACAGTCCAGCGTCCTTCGTCGTTCCCCTGCTTGGTTGGAAGCCCTCGCGCGGGGAACGTGCTCCGAGAGGGGTATTGCTCGGAGCGCCCGGCGGCGCTGGCTTGGGGGGTCGCGCCGCCGGGAGTCTGTGGGGTTGTTGGCTCGTGCGCTTGCGCGGAGGCGCTGCGGTGAGGGTTTCCGAGGCGTCGCGGCCTCGGTATGGCCGCTCATTCGGAACGGGGGTGTAGAGGCGGCCCATCGGTCCGTCGGGCCGTGAAACCTCTACGCCGTAATCGTTGCAGCTCAGAGGGTTTGCAGCGAAGATCGGTGCTGTCGCTCCAGGACCTTGACAGGCGTAGAGTTAGGCGTAAGGCGTAGACGACCGTATCCGCCGAGTTGACGGCTCCAGTCACCAGCGAGAAACCCACCACTTCAGAAATCGGACACGTCTGTCCCGAGTACGAGAGGAGCGACGATGAGTCGCCCACCGAAGGCCACGCCCCCAGCAGTGCCGGTGTCCAATCTGCCCTCAGTGGCGCCCAAGCCGGTCCGCCCGCTGTACCTCGGGTACGTCCGGGTCTCGACCGCCGAGCAGGCGGACTCCGGCCTCGGTCTCGAAGCGCAAAGCGCTGGGCTGTTCGCGGAAGCCGACCGGCGTGGCTGGGACATTGAGGTGCTGGCGGACAGGGGAGCGTCCGGGAGGCTGATCAACCCCGGCCTGCGGAAGGCGCTCGACCTACTCGCGGCCGGTCGGGCGGATGGGTTGCTGGTCTCGAAGATGGACCGGCTCGCCCGGTCGTCTCGCCATGCCGCCGAGATCATGGACCTCGCGCAGGACAAGGGCTGAAACCTCGTGTTGATGGATATGGGGATCGACCTGTCGACCCCTCCGGGGCGAGCGATGGCGTCGATGCTGGCGACTTTCGCTCAGTTCGAGCGTGAGCTGATCTCCGCGCGAACACGGGACGCCCTCGCCGCCCGCAAGGCCTCCGGGAAGCGCTTGGGCCGACCGTCGAGCATCCCCGCCGCGATCCTCAACCGCATCGTCTCCGAGCGCGAATCAGGCACCTCGTTCCCGATGATCGCGGCTGGGCTGAGCGCGGACGGTGTGTTGTCGCCGACGGGGTTGAGGACGTGGAACGAGTCGACGGTGCGGCGGGCGTATCGCTCCGCGACCGAGGCGCTAGAGGCGGTGGCCTGAGATGGGCGCGAACCGCTACTCGATTCAGGAGCAGACCCCGGGACGTTTCCGGGTGCGGTGGTACGACGACGCTGGCAAGCGCCGCTCGAAGACCTTCGGCTCCCGCACTGAGGTCAAGCGGTTTCTCAATGGGTAAAGGCGGACCTCGACCGGGGCGAGTACATCGACCCCTCCGACTCGAGGCGGACGGTGCGGGAGGTGGCGGAGCTGTGGCTGGAGTCGCGGAACCTCCGCCCGAAGCCGAAGCAGGCGTACCGCACGATCCTCGACTAGCGCATCTATCCCACTTTCGGCGATCGCCCCATCGGCGGAATCACCACCTTTGACATTGTTGCGTGGATTACCTACCTCTCGGCCGAGGGGAAGCGCGTCGGCCACAACAACAAGGGGGACGCCGACCCTGCGAAATCACGCACGGATCGGGACGCTAGGTATCGCGAGCGCAAGGCTGAGCGCGATGACGAGACGCCGAAGGCGGGCCTCGCGCCTGGAACCGTGCAAAACGCCGTCCGGGTCATGAACCAGGTCCCCGGCGCGGCGGTTCGCTCCCGGTACCTCCGGGGTAATCCGTGCGACGGGCTGACGCGGGAAGACCTACCTCGGCACCGCCGGGAGGAGGTCGCGTTCCTCTCCGCGCCCCAGGTCGCCCGTCTCGCCTCGGCGGTCGAGGGGGTCGTGGACGGAGTTGGAGGGGAACGGCCCGAGAAGTACCGACCGAGCGGCCGCGCAACGAGCTTCGGGCGGATGGTCCGGTTCGCGGCGCAGACCGGTCTTAGGGCGGGAGAGGTGTGTGGCCTGTGGTGGGAGAACGTTGACCTAATGCGTGGGCGGGTGAACGTCGCGGAGTCGATCTCTGCCGTCAGCGCCGACGAATTCCACGTCGTCCCCCCGAAGAACGGGCAGTCGCGGTGGGTGTCGATGACGCCAGACATGACCGAGGAGCTACGGGCGGTCTTCGAGGTTCGCGGACCGCAGCCGACGGACTACATGTGGCCGGGGGACGACGGCGACGACCTCCCGATGCACTGGGGGAGGGACTTCTACCTGCGGTACTGGAAGAGGGCAGCGGCTCGGGCTGGACTGCCCGACTCGCTCCGGTTCGACGACCTCCGTCACACCTGCGCCGCCCTGCTCATCGCTGCGAACGTCCCCGCCAAGGCGATCCAAGTGCACCTAGGCCACTCGTCCTTCAAAATCACGATGGACACCTACGGTCACCTGTACTCGGATGCGACCGACCTCGTCTCGGGGGCGATGGCCAACGCCTTCGCCGTCTCGGCGGAGCCGTCGAATGTGCGGCAGATGTGGGGTTAAGGCTGTTGAAGAATTTGATATTGTTCGAGTATGAGCAAAGGCTACACAAATCCCCAGGTAGCGGAGGAGCAGCGAAGAATTCGTTATCTCGAACAAATGCCCGGATACAATATTAAGCAAGAGTTGGATGCACTTAATTTAGCCTCTTGGATTATGTCCGAGAATGTGCAGCAGATCGACAGGCATCTTCGAGAATTTATCGGCACCGGTAAAATAGTCCACGAGTTGCCCGAAACTTACAGTTCGGAGCTTTCTCGTTTGCTGCTTAACTTTCTGGCCTCAGTGGGGAGCATGAGGGACGTACAGCTTCGATTAGTGCACAAGTACTGGGGAAAAGACAGCGATTTCGACATTCGAATCTACCGGCCGAAAGTTGCTGATCTGTTCGGCTCGGGGCCTGCTAAATTCTTGATAGACCTAAGAAACTATGTAATCCACCGCGGTGCGCCCGAGGCACACTTGGGGTCGAAACTAATAATGGAGCAGGGGCAACCCCCGCGGCATCTAAACTCGGTTCATTACAAAAAATCTGAGTTACTTGCTTGGAGCAAGTGGACGGGTCCCTCGAAGTCTTACTTGAATTCGCTCGCCGAGGAATTTGACCTAGCGGAACCAATTGAGCACTACAGCAACGCTGCCCGGGACTTCTTTGGCTGGTTCTGGAACAAATTCATCGAGGAGCACTCCAGCGAGCGGGATCAGTATCTGACTCGCGCGGCAGAATTCTGGGCGTGGTATGAGGAAAAGAACGTGGTGCCGGATTGGGTTAGGCAGCCAGGCGGGGAGCCTCCATCGGATTGGAAAGGGAAGTGGTCTATGCTCCCTCTCCGCGCACCAAAACGTGCGGCCAGATTCAAGCTAGGTACTGCTGGATTTCAACCGTTTACCGTCGATTCAAACGGCGAAGTGGCCGCCCCGGAGTCCGACGGATGGGGTCCCTTTCCCGATTACGATCGTTAACCGATCTTCCACTGCTTTTCTACTGTGAGGATCTCAGACGCTATATTCCTGATAAGTTCGTTTGCGTTTTCGACGGTCGGCGTGCTTTGTGCCCTAGTAACTAGCTGACGTAGGGCGGTTGACTTGCAATCTGAAAGGTAGTGTCCAAGGCTGAGGAACCACGGTCTCGCGTCGATGTCTAGCGCACGCTTGAAGTCTTCTTCGGCGGTTTCAAACGGGTCTGAAGGGTCGTAAAGAACGTTTCCCTCACTCCATGTCCTGTACTTGGTAAGTGCACTGTCTATGTCGTTTAACCCCGACTTCCATTGTTTTAGCTTGGCGGTCCTATGCTCCAATTTCTTCCTGCGTTTCTCAACTCCCCATTGTGCCCACGGTGTGACAAGCGCACTTGCCAGGCCGGTTACTAGTCCAGCAGCGCCTCCGACCAGCGCTGTGACGATTAACGGATCCATTGCCATGCTTGGATTATCCCATGATTCGGTCCTTCTCTTGGCTACGAACGGGACTAGAACGGGACTGTGACTCAAAAGGGCGGGGAGATCCTCGCAGGTAGGAGTAGGAATCAGGTTGATACCTAGAGTTCCGCTTCAACGTCTAGGGCGTGTCTCCCATAGTCGGGTACCGACTCGCGAGCTCCACTCAGGAGTAAGAGGCGCTCCCTAAGCGAAGTCGGCGAGCCAGGTCGGAGACGAAGACCCCTTCGGGGTCGACTGCATCCCGTGTGGTCTGCCATTCCTCAAGCCGCGGGTACATCGCCGCAATGCGCTCGGGAGTGGTGCGTGAGTCTTTAGCGAAGTAGAGACGACCACCGAGCTCGAGGACACGCTCGTCGAGCTCGTCACAGAATCGCGCTAAACGGTCCTTGATCGGGAAGTCGAGACTGAGCATGTACCCCGGCTGCGGCCACGACAGTGGAGCAGGATTGGCCTCACCCATGCGCTTGAACACGTTCAAAAACGACCTATGGCCGGACTCGGCAATCACTTGGACAACGGCGGCGAGCTGCTCTTCGGCGCCGAACGGAACCGAGAACTGGTACTGCAGAAACCCCTTCGGCCCGTAAGCCCTGTTCCATTCTCCGAGGAGGTCCAGCGGGTGGTAGAACTGCGTCAGGTTCTGGATAGTTCCCCGACCGTGTTTCGGGTACATGCGATACGCGGCTTCGGCGGCAACCCTTGTGGTGAGCCTGTTGACCATCCCGCTGGGGAAGATGTCCGGGACGGTGAACAGTTGCGGTGCGTTGAATCGCAGTGGGTCCCGGCGGAGCTTGGGTGGAAGCTGATCCAGGGTGGCCAGCGACCCGCGGGTGAATCCCGCCCGGCCCAGCTTTGAGCCGGTTGAGATGGTATCTGGCACTGACATCGAATAGTCGTAGCCGTCGTCGGAACCACCGGTGAGCAGTTCCATCGTCTCGTCGAGGTTACTGGTGCGGTCGTGATCAGCAATGAAGTACGCGGTCTCGGTGTGCTTCATCCGCACGCGCGCCCGGGCCACGATGCCGGTCAGTCCCATTCCGCCGACCGTCGCCCAGAACAGGTCACGATCCTCGCCGAAGGGAGTCAGGGTGCGGATGGATCCGTCAGCGGTGAGCAGATCAATGGACTCAACGTGATTGCCAAAGCTGCCGTGTGAATGTGGTTCTTCCCGTGAATGTCGGCGCCAATCGCACCACCGATCGTCACCTGACGGGTCCCAGGCAGTACCGGAACCCACAGGCCATATGGGAGAACCGCGCGCATCAGACTGTCCAGGGTGACGCCCGCGTCCAGATCAACGACACCTGAATCAGGGTCAATGTGGTGGATACGGTTCAGTACCGTCATATCGACGACGAGTCCGCCCGCATTCTGCGCCGGGTCACCGTAGCTGCGCCCCAGCCCACGGGCAATCACTCCGCGAGGGTCGGCGTGCCGCACAGCTTGCGCGATTACCTCAAGGTCGGGGGTGGACAACACCTCTGCCGTTGTCACCGCACATTTGCCCCACCCGCTCAGAGAACGCCTTTAGGTTGTGAACTCGGTCTCTGCAGTCATCCCGACAGGATAGTCACGCAGCCGCGCCCCTAACATCCTTCGTCCGAGGATGTATGGCGCGATCCACTTCCGCTGCTGTTCGGCAAAGCGCCGAACATGAGACGCCGGTGCCGCCAATCACCGCTTAGTTATAGGAGACACGCCCTAGTCGGCCTTCTATGACGGAGTCGGACGACCTTGTCGCTGTTCCGTGCCCGTCTGGCGACTCAGGTCGGGCTCAACCCCGCCAGAACCACCTCGAGTAACTGATCCCGGTCGCTGCCGTCCCCGAGCCGCACAGCGTGTTCGACTCCGCAGACGAGTCGCTGAACCTGGTCGAGCGAGATGTCCGGCCGCACAGCTCCCGCGGCAATCGCGTTGGTGAGTGTCGTCTGCGCGAGGCCGAAGAGTTCGTCGCGGAGGCCGCGCACCGCGGTGGAAGTCTCGTCCGAGAGCAGCATGAGTTGTAGACCCTCGTGCTGGAGTTGTCGGGTGGCCGTCTCCCGCACGAGCTGCGTGAAGGCACGGCTTGGGTCGGGTTCCTCGGCGGCGGCCCGGGCCTTGTCGACGAGTTGGTCCAAGGCCTCCAGGGTGAGTGCCTCGACCAGTGCGGTCACCGTCGGGAAGTGGCGGTAGACGGTGGCCACGCCCACGTCCGCCTGACGGGCGAGGTCGTTGAGGCGGAGCTCGGAGATCGGCTGCCTGCGCGCGGCCTCGAGGATCTTGGCGCGGGACCGTGCGGCGTCTGATCTGAGAGTGGGCACAGGCACACCCTACCAAAGTGGACTTTCTATCCGTTTCGGCGCTATCCTCTAAGTGGATAGACCATCCACTTAGAGGAGTTCATCATGACCTGGGATCCCACCCGCCTACCAGACCTCGCCGGGCGCGTCTATGCCGTGACCGGTGCGACCGGGGGTATCGGTTACTTCGCTGCTGAGCAGCTCGCCGCCGCTGGCGCGCAGGTGATCCTCGCGTCGCGGTCAGCTCGGAAGATCGAGGTGGCCGCGGCGGCGATCCGGGGTCAGGTGCCTGACGCCATCACCGGGTCCGTCCCCTTCGATCTCACGTCACTGGACTCTGTTCGCGAGGGCGCTGAACGGCTAGCGGTTCTGCCACGGTTGGACGGCGTTTTCCTGAACGGGGGTCCCATGGAGTTCTCCGCCCGGGCGAGGACGCAGGATGGCCTGCCCCTCATGGTCGGGGCCCACACGGTGTCCAATGTCGCTCTGGTCGCGAG
This sequence comes from Dietzia sp. SYD-A1, assembly GCF_015356725.1. NCBI lineage: Bacteria > Bacillati > Actinomycetota > Actinomycetes > Mycobacteriales > Dietziaceae > Dietzia > Dietzia sp. SYD-A1. The sequence goes on along the minus strand of NZ_JADDKI010000081.1, from coordinate 800 downwards.
GCTTCTCGACGCGTACTCGTCTCAGAATCGCGATCATCCCCTCAGGATCGTCCATGCCTCCACCGGGTTCGTTCAGCGGTTCCGCATGGAGGTGACGGACGTCCGCGCCAGGCCTCGCACCGGTATCGGCGCCTACATCCTGGCGAAGACGCTCACCGAACTGTATGCCTATGAGCTGGACCGGCGAGTGCGTGCCGCCGGCCTCCCGATCGCGTCCATCGTCACGCGACCGGGCGTGGGTGTTGACGCCAAGACGCCGCAGCGTCCGGGGATCCGGGACTCCACCGTTGCCTACCGGCGGAACCCGTATACGCCGTGGGCGCAGGGAAAGGATGCGGCGGCGTGGTCGGGTGTGCGCGCGCTGGCGAGCCCTGATGCCGTCGGTGGCGAGTTCTACGGCCCGAGGAAGCTTGCCGGGCCCCCACTCCGTCTGTCCCCCTCACTCCACACGAGCGCTCCGGACCCGGGCATCGCAGAACGGCTCTGGGCCGGACTCCACGACCTCGCCGGCACGCAGGTGCGCTTCTAGCGTGCGGACCAGTCAGCGCGTGACCATCGGAGTGGCTGAGGACCAGGACGGCCACGCCTGCGCTCAGCAGGGCATCGAGGCCGTTTCACCGTCGCGACGGCAGCCCTCGTCGTCGTCACACCATGTCGCGTGAGGGACCTGATCACGGTGACGTGAGCCGCGCGATCAGCCGTTCGACCCGCCGCTCCAGCGTGGCACCGTCCGGGGACACGAGCAGCGGGTGGATCGCGCTGTAGCGCTCGGCGCGGGTGAGCCGATCGAAGGCGGCGCT
>NZ_JADDKI010000080.1:0-2580 GCF_015356725.1 Dietzia sp. SYD-A1 | reverse complement strand
GTTGTTGACGGCGATCCGCATGAGTGACTGCCCCTCCTCCAAGGGCACCTCGTGCTTCTCTCCGTCATGTGAGACGAAGGTTACGACTGTCATCGCTGGCTCCTGCATGGTTGTTCGGGTAATAGCTGCTCACAGCATTGCTAACAACGACGACTGCGGCTAGGTTGATTGAGGGCAGAAGCTTGTTAATTTGGCTCAGAAGGCGGGGGCGATGAATCTTGATCGCGAGGGCGTGCCACCGCTCGTGTTCGCGCAGTTACTTGAGAGCCCAGTTCTGGAGCAAGACGCCGTTGCACGGTTTCGCGAGATCATGGATCGTGAGCGAAGCGACGTCGAGTCACTTCTCGCCATCAACGCCCAAGTTCCCCTGCGGTGGATCAGGGAAGCCTTGCCCGACCTCGACGTTGACCAAGCAACGACCCTCGGTTTGGCGTTCGCCCAGCATGCTCATCTGACGTCCTTCGGACCATTAAGCGTCCCACTAGTAAGCGCAGGTTCCGCAGGCGAGATATTGGAATTGCTTGCCTACCTGCCGCTAATAACCCCAGCCCTGAGTGCGCAGTTCTACGCAGGTGGACACGGAGTGTCTGTCGCGCTCAATGGGCAGACGGGCGATCGAGTCCTAGACTCCCTAGTGGTCACCTACTGTGGTGCGGTCCTGCTGAGGCTGCTGAATATACTCGTTGGCGATGCACCAGACATCACACTCTCACTGGGTTGGCCCGCTCCGGAAGGTCTGCCCGTGGATCAGGATTGGTTAGCTGGTCGCCTGGTATTTGACGCTTCACTGTCCATTCTGCATTTTCCCGTTGACGCGGTCAATCACGTCTGCCGGTTCTCTGACCCCGTGGCGTATCGACTCGCTATCAGTGACTTGCAGCGAAGGCTCGACGAGCGGAGTAAAATCGCCTCGTATTCGGACAAGGTGAGACGTCTGATAGAGAAGCGTCCCGCAGATTGTGGAAGTCAGTGGATTGCAGACGAACTCTCCATCTCTACGAGCACACTTAAGCGGCGCCTCTCTGAGGAAGGGATGACCTATCGCGGACTGCGCCAGTCGATCATTCTTGAGTACGCGATTCTTCGTTTACTGGACGGATCTGTGTCCGCGAGCGAGATCGCCACGGACCTCGGATATAGCGACCTCGCCAGCTTTTCACACGCTTTCAAGCACTGGACCGGCCACCCGCCGACGGGGTTCCGTCGTAGGTAGCGCTGCCACTTGGTTGACTCGTACAGGGCAACTGGCAATGCACGGTGCCTTCAGCTTCGCCCTTTCTTTGGGCGTGGCGTTCAATAGCTTCAGGCTCCGCCGACACCCTCGACGTATTCGGGCCTGGTGCTCGCGGCGGTGAGTTTGGCCTAAGCCCTCGAGTTTCTCTGTGACTGCAAAAAGTGTTCAACCTCGACCACGATGAACAGGGCAGTGGCAGTAATAACAGTGCGGCCCTCTGCATCCTCCATCGTGGACTTGAGGTCCAATTTCCGGCCATCGCGAGACCGAACTGCAGCGCGCAGGATGTACGGGGTGTCGAGTAGTGCTGGCGCAAGATACTCGAGCTCGAGACGGCGCGTCACGGCGAGCTCGCCGACCGAATACAGCAAGAAGCCGAAGAGGTCGTCAATCACGGTCGCTACCGCGCCGCCGTGTGCAATGCCCGGTGCCCCGACGTGGCGCTGGTCGAACTGGTGGTGTGCGACGACGCCGTCTCCGTCACGCCGTACCGAGAGGAAGTGACCATTCGGGTTCTCTGGTCCACAGCCAAGGCAGTTGGGGTGGTGGGGAGGAAGCTCGGAGGAACCGGATTCCATGCGCGTGAACGAGGCCACCCAGTTGTCGATATCGGTACCTATCGGCTCGCCGGCCTTGTCGCGAAATGTGTCCATGCCCAGACCTTCCTGTCGATGAAGTTGTACTGGGTGCGATACCTCGGCTTGTGGCGACGGAGATATCGCCGACACCCGCACGTCCGACCCGTGAGCCAACCTTTGACCGGGACGTCCAAGGGGCCCTGAGGCCCGATGCGGGTGGCCTGAGCAACTGGCTGTCGACGGCACGATAGTCAGGTCGACAAGGCCGACTGAGCCGGGACACCTTGTACTGTACGAACATACAGTAAGCGGTACCGACGTATAGTCTAGTTTGGGGTCCGTAGGCTCGACCGCAACTGAAGGGGAACCGCGTGAATCGTTCCGCTCCAGGCGCCGCGGGCCGGGATCTCACTGCCAAGGCGCGCATCCGCAACGCCGCACTGGATCTCTACGCCGCCAACGGCGAGGACGGCACTTCGTTGCGAACCGTGGCAACCGCGGCCGGAGTGACGGTGGGTCTCGTGGTCCATCACTACGGCACAAAGGACGGCCTTCGCGAGGCGGTCGAGCGACTGGTCGTAGAGCATTTCGCTACCGCACTTGCCTCGGTGCCCGTGGACATCCCAGGCGCCGACATCGCCCGGATCCGCAACGACGCGGTTGTCGACATGCTGGTCAGGCGTCCCGAGGTGGTGAACTACCTGCGCCGCGCGTTGCTAGTGGTCCGCATTTGAAGTGTTGTTACGGTTGGCTTTCGCGAGGACTTCC
>NZ_JADDKI010000715.1:0-2150 GCF_015356725.1 Dietzia sp. SYD-A1 | reverse complement strand
GAACCCGCCCCATCAGCGGACCTGAACTGGCGTGTTACTGACCCACGCTCCTAGGCTTGACCACCGTGATCACGCGTCTGTCCCACCTGTTCCTGCGCACGCTCCGCGACGACCCGGCCGATGCCGAGGTCCTGAGCCACAAGCTGCTGGTCCGTGCCGGCTACATCCGGCGCGTCGCGCCCGGCGTGTACTCCTGGCTGCCCCTCGGTCTGCGCACCCTCCGGCGGATCGAGCAGGTCGTGCGAGAGGAGATGGACGCCTCCGGCGCCCAGGAGATCAGCCTGCCCGCGCTCCTGCCCCGCGAGCCCTACGAGACGACGGGGCGGTGGACCGAGTACGGGCCGGCGCTGTTCCGTCTCAAGGACCGCAAGGGCAACGACATGCTTCTCGGCCCCACCCACGAGGAGTTGTTCACGCTCACGGTCCAGGGTGAGTACTCCTCGTACAAGGACCTGCCCGTCACCCTGTACCAGATCCAGTCCAAGTACCGGGACGAGGAGCGACCCCGCGCGGGAATCCTCCGGGGGCGTGAGTTCACCATGAAGGACTCGTACTCCTTCGACCTGGACGACGCCGGTCTCGAGCGCTCGTACCAGGTGCACCGGGAGGCCTACCAGCGCATCTTCGACCGCCTGGGAATCGAGTACGTGATCTGCGCCGCCACCTCGGGGGCGATGGGCGGTTCGGCGTCCGAGGAGTTCCTCGCGATCTCCCCGGCGGGTGAGGACACCTTCGTCAGGTCGACCGACGGGCGTTACGCGGCCAACGTCGAGGCGGTCGTGACCCCGGTTCCGCCCTCCCGCCCGCTCGAGGGACTGCCTGCCGCCGTCGTCCACGACACCCCCGGGACGCCGACCATCGCGACGCTGGTCGACTGGGCCAACGGTGCGGGACTCGGCCGCGAGGTGACCGCGGCGGACACCCTCAAGAACGTGATGCTCAAGGTCCGTGCCCCGGGCGGGGACTGGGAACTGCTGGGCGTGGGCCTGCCCGGGGACCGCGAGGTCGACATGAAGCGCCTCGAGGCGGTCCTCGAGCCCGCCGAGGTCGCGGTGCTCGACGACGCCGACTTCACCGCCAACCCGTTCCTCGTCAAGGGGTACATCGGTCCCGGGGCCCTGGCCGCCCACGAGGTCCGGTACCTGGTGGACCCCAGGGTGGTCGAGGGGACCGCGTGGATCACCGGGGCGGACGAGCCCGGCAGGCACGTCGTGGACCTGGTCTGCGGCCGCGACTTCACCCCCGACGGAACGATCGAGGCCGCGGAGGTCAGGGAGGGTGACGAGGCCCCCGACGGCCACGGCACGCTCACCCTCGAACGGGGGATCGAGATCGGCCACATCTTCCAGCTCGGTCGCAAGTACACCGACGCCTTCGGATTCGACGTCCTCGGGGAGAACGGCAAGCCCGCTCGGGTGACGATGGGCTCCTACGGCATCGGGGTGTCCCGGCTGGTGGCCGTGCTGGCCGAGCAGTACGCGGACGAGAAGGGTCTGGTGTGGCCGCAGGCCGCCGCGCCGGCAGACGTCCACGTGGTGATCGCCAACAAGGACGAGGCGGCGATCAGCGGGGCCGCGACGCTCGTGGAGGCGTTCGACCGGGCCCGCCTCGAGGTGATCCTCGACGACCGCAAGGCCTCGCCGGGAGTGAAGTTCAAGGACGCCGAGCTGATCGGTGTCCCGTGGGTGGTCGTGGTGGGCCGTGGCTGGTCGGAGGGGACCGTCGAGCTCCGGGAACGCGCGACGGGCGAGATCACCCAGGTCCCGGTGGACGGCGCCGCCGAGGAGATCGTCCGCACGATCGGGGCCGGGCGCTAGCCGGTCAGGCCTGGGGAGGGAAGCCGGGTAGCGCCTCGAACGGGGCGCCCGGGACCAGCGTCCGCCACCGCTGGAGCTGGATCGACGCGGCCGTGAGGGAGTCGAGACAGAACCTCCGGACCTCCGGCGACCGCGCGGTGCCGATCTCCGTCCGCCACGCCACGCAGCAATCGGACTCGAGACGGATGGCGAGGAGCACTGGCGAGGTCGGGGTGTCGGGGGTCGTCAGATAGCCGACCGGGGCGGCGGGGGCCCCGGGCCAGAGTTCCTCCGCAGCGTCCCGCCGGGCGCGGTGGGCGGCGAGTTCACGCAGGACCGCGGCGCGGATAGAGC
>NZ_JADDKI010000714.1:0-15823 GCF_015356725.1 Dietzia sp. SYD-A1 | reverse complement strand
CCCCGGACGATCCGTCCTCCTCCCCGGACCACTCCCGGTCCGCGGGGCACGGGATCGCCGACCTCGGCCGCCTCGCGGCCTCTCACGAATCGGCCGACTTCACCACCAGCGTCTCGATGGTCACGGGCACCGGACACCCGGTCGAGGAGGTCCCGCCGGTCGTCGGCCTGTCCCTGTACCGGACCGCGCAGGAGGCGCTGGCCAACGTCCGGCGGCACTCCACGGCCGACCGCGCGAGCGTCGTCCTGCGCACCGGTGAGGGACCGGGCGGGACCCCGTACGCGGAGGTGGAGATCCTTGACGCCGGGCGCCCCCGGGTCGGCACCTCCGGGAGTGGTCTGGGCCTGCTGGGTATGCGCGAACGGGTGCGGTCACACGGCGGGGAGTGCGAGATCGGGCCGCGGGTGACCGGCGGCTACCGGGTACGGGTGCGCCTGCCGTACCGCCCCGACGTGGAGGCCGACCGGACATGAACACCGTCCTGCGGGTCCTCGTGGTGGACGATCAGCCGCTCATGCGGTCCGGATTCTCGATGATGCTCGGCGTGGAACCCGACCTCGAGGTGATCGGCGACGCCGCGGACGGTGCGCAGGCGGTGGAGACGTGTCGGCGACTGCGGCCCGACGTGGTGTTGATGGACGTACAGATGCCGGGCACCGACGGCATCGAGGCGACCCGACTCATCACCGGTGAGGCCCTGGCCAGGGTGCTGATCCTCACGACCTTCGACCGGGACGACTACCTGTTCGACGCATTGCGCGCCGGGGCCGGTGGCTTCCTGCTCAAGAACTCCGACCCGCAGGACCTGGTCGACGGGGTCCGCGCCGTGGGGCACGGCCACGCGCTGCTCGCGCCCGAGGTCACCCGCCGCGTCATCGAACGGCTCACCGCTCCCACGGCACCGGACGCCGGCGACGGGTCACCCGCGCCCGCGGGGTCCCGGCCGGTGGCACTGGACGAGCTCACCGCCCGGGAGACCGAAGTCCTGCGTCTTGTCGCCCGGGGGTTGTCCAACGCGGAGATCGCGCGCACGCTGGTCGTGGGCGAGGCCACGGTCAAGACCCACGTGTCCGCGTGCCTGTCCAAGCTCCACCTCCGAGACCGCGTCCAGGCGGTCGTCCTGGCCTACGAGGCCGGCCTCGTCCACCCCGGCGAGTGAGCCGCGACGAACGGACGGCCGTCCGCCCGCGCCCTGCGTCTCCCCCCTGAGGGGGAGACCTTCCCGGCTCTCCCCGGAGATGTCATCCTCCCGGCTGATCCGGCGGACCGCCCTGGAGCCATAGCGTGGACGCGGTACAGGACACAAGGGAGGACACCATGCTGGAACTCGACGGGCTCACCCGACGATTCGGGGAGACCCTCGCCGTGGACGACGTCGGATTCCAGGTCCCGCGGGGGGCGATGACCGGTTTCGTCGGCGGCAACGGCGCCGGGAAGACCACCACCATGCGGATGATCATGGGCGTTCTGCAGCCGACCGCGGGCACGGTCATGTGGAAGGGCCGGGAGGTGACGGTCGCGGATCGTCGCACCTTCGGGTACATGCCGGAGGAGCGTGGGTTGTACCCGAAGCAGCCCATCCTCGACCAACTCGTCTACCTCGGCAGACTCCAGGGGCGCAGCCCGGAGGGCGCACGTCGGTCGGCGACGGAGTTGCTCGACCGCTTCGGGCTCGGCGACCGTACCGGGGACAAGCTCGAGTCGCTGTCCCTGGGCAACCAGCAGCGCGTCCAGGTCGTCGCCGCGGTCATCGGCGGGCCGGAACTGCTGGTCCTCGACGAACCCTTCTCGGGCCTGGACCCGGTCGCCGTCGACTCCATGGTCGACCTGCTGCGCGAGTACACGAGTCAGGGTGTGCCCGTGTTGTTCTCCTCGCATCAACTCGACCTGGTGGAACGCCTCTGCGACCACCTCGTCGTCCTGGCGGGCGGGCGGGTCGTCGCCAACGGGACGGTGGACGACCTCCGCCGACGTGGCCGCGTCCTGCACCGGCTGGTCGCCGGTACGGACGTCGGGTGGGTCCGGGGTCTGCCGGGCGTCCACGTCGTCGACGTCGACGGTCCCACCGCACTACTGGACCTCGACCGCCCCGAGGTGACCGACCTCGTCCTGCGCGAGGCGATGGCGCGGGGCAGCGTCCGCGAGCTCGCCGAAGTCGTTCCCACCCTCTCCGAGATCTACCGCGAGGTGACGTCATGACCACCACGACCCCCACCCGGTCGCCGGCGACCGAGTCCGCCTGGCGCATCGTCGCCGGTCGCGAGATCATGGTCAAACTCCGCGATCGAAACTTCATCATCTCCACCCTGACCACCATCGCGATCTTCGTCGTCGCCTTCGGGCTGTCGTTCCTCCTCGGCGGGCGCGATGACGAGAAGACCGTCGCCGTCGCCTCCAACGACGCCTCGGCCATCGTGCACGCCGCAGCTGCTGCGGCCACCCCGGACAGGGAGGGCGCCGAGGAGGGGACCGGACCCGGCGCGCAGGCGGGTGTCCCCCCGATCGAGCTGTCCGTCACCGAGGTCGCCGACCCCGCCGCCGCCGAACAGGCGGTGCGGGACGGAGACGCGGACGCCGCGCTCCTCGGCAGGCCCGGGGCGTGGACCCTCGTCGGGTCGGACGGGGTCGACCCCGGCATCGCCGCCGCGGTGGGTTCCGTGGTCGCCGCCGACGCGCTCGAGCGCAACGCCGCGGCCGTGGGCGCCACCGTCTCCGAGCTGACCGCCGGGTCCGTCGTCGAGGAACGACTGCTCGACCCGGACGGGGCGGCGAACGAGGGCGTCCAGCTCGTCGCCGGGTTCGTCTTCGTCTTCCTCTTCTACATGGCCGCGATCCTCTTCGGTTACGCCATCGCCAACAGTGTCGTGGAGGAGAAGCAGTCGAGGATCGTCGAGATCCTCGCCGCCGCCATCCCGTTGCGCCAACTGCTCGTCGGCAAGGTCGTCGGTGCCACGGCGCTCGCACTGGGGCAGATGGCGATCTTCGTGGCCATCGGACTGATCGGTCTGACGTTCACCGACTACTCGGCACTCCTGCCCTCCGTAGCCGGCGCCGCGGGCTGGTACCTGGTGCTGTTCGTGATCGGCTTCGTGGCACTGGCCTGCCTGTTCGCCGTCGCCGGGGCGCTGGCCACCCGGGCGGAGGACGTCCAGTCCACCTCATCCCCCCTGCTCACCCTCATCATGATCGCGTCCTTCGCGGGACTGTTCCTCCAGGGCACGTGGCAGGTGATCGGCTCGTACGTGCCGATCATGTCGACCGTGACGATGCCGATCCGTCTGGTCGAGGGGACGGCCCACTGGTGGGAGCCGGTCATCGCCGCGGTGATCACCCTGATCGCCGCCGGGGCCGTGATGGTGGTCGCGGAACGGGTCTACCGGCGGTCGATCATGCAGACCGGCGGCAAGTTGACCTACCGCCAGGCGCTGGCGCTGACCGAGTAATCAGGGCCGGGGGCCGGGGGCGGTCAGCCCTCGGCCCCCGCCACCGCGCTGTCCACCAGTCGATAACCCTGCCCGCGCACGGTCTCGATCGATCGGGCGCCGAAGGGGGTGTCGATCTTCCGGCGGAGATACCCCACGTAGACCTCCACGATGTTGTCGTCGCCGTCGTACGCGGCATCCCACACCGCCCGCAGGATCTGGGGCTTGGACACGACCTGGTTCCGGTTCCGGATGAGGTACTCCAGCACCGCGTACTCCCGCGCCGTCACCGGTATCCGCTCGGGGCCCCGACGCACCTCCCGTGCGGCGGGATCGACCTCGAGGTCACCTGCGACGAACGAGACGGGCCGCTCGGGGGCCCCTCGCCTGACCAGCGCCCTGAGCCGGGCCTCCAGGACGACGAACGAGAACGGTTTGACCAGGTAGTCGTCGGCGCCCAGGTCGAACGCGTCCGCCTCGTCGTACTCCCCGTCCTTGGCGGTGAGCATGAGCACGGGGGTCCAGATCTCGCGGCGACGCATCTCGCGCACCACCTCGTAGCCACTGCGCCGCGGCATCATGATGTCGAGGACCACCACGTCGAAGTCGCCCTCGGAGGCCATCTCGAGGCCGGTCTCCCCGTCCGGGGCCGTCTCGACCGCCCATCCCCCGGCGGCGAGCCCACGCCGGACGCTCTCGAGGAGCGCCGGTTCGTCGTCGACCACGAGTACCCGCATGCAGTGCCCTCCGCCCGAATCCCGTTCGCCCGAGTGGACCGCGACGCCTACTCGGCGGCCGGGTCGATGTCGTGGTCCATCTGGTCGGCGGGGACCAACGAATCCGCATGACGCCGGACCACCTTGGCCGGCACCCCGGCGACGGTCGTGTGCGGCGGCACCCGGTCCAGCACCACCGATCCGGCGGCCACCCGCGAACAGTCGCCCACGTGCACGTTGCCCAACACGATGGACCCGGCCGACAGCAGCACTCCCGAGCCGATCTTGGGGTGGCGGTCTCCGTCCTCGTTGCCGGTCCCCCCGAGCGTGACCCCCTGGAGGATCGAGACGCCGTCACCGATCACGCAGGTCTCGCCCACGACGATGCCGGTGGCGTGGTCCACCAGGATCCCGGAGCCCACGCGCGCCGCCGGATGGATGTCCATGGCGAAGACCTCGGAGACCCGACTCTGGAGGAACGAGGCCGCCATCACCCGTCCCGACCTCCACATCTCGTGCGCGACACGGTGGATCTGCAGCCCGAGGAAACCCTTGGCGAACAGGTAGGGCACCAGGTAGTTGGGATAGGCCGGGTTGCGCTCGAAGCTCACCACGAGATCCGCGGCGACCGCCTCCAGCACGTGCGGATGGTCGACCAGGACCGCCCGGATCTCCTTCTCCAGGACGTGCCGGCCGATCTCGGGGGTCGCGATCCGCGAGGCCGCGAGCCGAGCGAGGGATTCCCCCAGATCGTCGCACCCGTCGACCAGATCCAGTACGAGCCCCGCGATGAGGGGCTCGTCGCGGCTCTGCGTGGCGTCCACGGACAACCGATCCCACACGGCACGGACGGAGGCGTCGGCTTCCGTCTGCGGGACGCAGGGGTTCTCGATGCTCAGCTCGATGGTCACCCGGTACAGGGTAGGCCCGTTCCGCTCTGCTGGTCGAGTCACCTCGCCGATCCGGTACGGCACGCACGGCACCCGACGCCGGTCGCACCGGTCCCGCCGTCTCGGGCAGGATGGGGTCATGATGCTCATCAACGTGGTATTCGACGTCAAGCCCGAGTACGCCGACTCGTGGCTCGAGATCACCCGTGACTTCACCGAGGCCACCAGGGCCGAACCCGGCAACCTGTGGTTCGACTGGTACCGCTCGCCCGACGCCCCGACCACCTTCCTGCTCTGCGAGGCGTTCCGGGACGGGGACGCTCCGGCCGAACACGTCGGGTCGTCCCACTTCACGGAGTTCACCGGCTCCGCAGCGCAGTATCTCCAGCGCACCCCGCGGATCATCAACACGACGGCCGAGGGCGAGCAGTGGGGGACGATGGGCGAGATCACCGTCGACTAGCCGGACCGGGTGGCGACCCGCCGCCCGGCCGGGCGTGCGCTGCGACCGGGCCGTGGTGAGAGCGGGCCGTGGTGCGAGTGGGCCGTGGTGCGAGTGGACTCAGCCCACGCTGCCCAGTGCGGCGCCGAGGAGGGCGGCCGGGTCCGTCGGCCACCACTGGCCGTAGTCGATCGCGTAGACGCGGTTGAGGTCCGAGACCACACCCCCGACCGTCACCTGCTGGCGGATCGGGAGCTGATGAATCGTGGCGCTGGGGTTGAGGCGCCCCCCGGAGCCCCAGTCGTGCTGCCAGAAGTACTGGCCCAGTCCACGCTGGCGGCACCAGTCGATGGTCGGGGCGTTGGCGTACACGCCGAGTTTCATCCCCGCACCGTGCAGGTGGACGCGCCAGCGCTCGAGGTACGGGGCGATCTGGTTGTCGAACTGCCACCGGGTGGGGTTGTCGTCGATGGCCACGTACATGGGCACACCGCTGGGTCCGCCCGCCGACCGGTGGATACCGAGTCCGATCGGGGCGTGGCGGTCGCCGCCCGCGGCGCCCTCCTTCCAGTCGGCCGTGGTGTCCCTGCCGAACTGGTAACAGGAGACCATGCTGAGTCCGTGCGCCCGGAAGTCGTCGACCTCACGACGCAGGAGCGGCTTGCCGGTCATCCACTCGGCCCCGGGACGGCGGTTCGAGCAGTACCGCACCGCGCCCATGTGACCGGCCGCCCGGACGGACGCGGCCGACGGCGGGCCCGACGCGTAGTCCAGCAGGGTGCCGATCGGGACCCCTGCGCCCGCACCGGGGAGCGCACCGAGCGGTTCGGGAATGGATGACTGGGCACCGGCCGCAGGGGTGAGGCCCGCGGCGAGGGCACCGGCTCCGGCCGCGCCGAGGCCGGCGCGACGGAGGAAGGTACGGCGGTCGAACGTCATGGGGAACTCCGGGATGTCGGTCTAAGACGAAGGGCGGGTGTGACGCGTGGGATCCCACCCGCCTCAGGCGAGTCTGTCACACGATCATCGCGGCGTCTCCCCCCGCGTTACCACACGGGTGCCGGACCACGACGCAGGCGCGACTGGTTGACTGTCACCCATGAGCCGTACGCCCCGATGGTCCGCCTCCGACATCCCCGATCAGACAGGACGCACGGCCATCGTGACCGGGGCCAACGCGGGGATCGGCCTGGCCACCACGCGAGCCCTCGTCGCGCGTGGCGCGAGGGTGGTCATGGCGTGCCGGGACCTCGGGAAGGCCGAGGCCGCCCGGGCCTCGCTGCCGGCCGGGGGCCGGGACAGGGCGCAGGTCCGTCGGTTGGACCTCGCCGACCTCGACTCGGTGGACGAGTTCGTCGCCGGGACCGCGGACCGGGTGGACGTCCTGATCAACAATGCCGGCGTCATGAACCTCCCGCACTCACGGACCGCCCAGGGCCACGAAATGCAGTTCGGCGTCAACGCACTCGGTCACCATGCGCTCACCCAGGGGCTGCTGCCGCAGCTCACCGATCGCGTGGTCTGGCTCGGGTCACTCGCGCACCTGCGGGGGCGTGTCGATCCCGACGATCTGAGCATGGACCTGCGCGGGTACCGACCCATGGCGGCCTATGCCAACTCGAAGCTGGCCTGCATCATGCTCGCCTACGAGTGGCAGCGGCGGCTCGGCCGCGAGGGCAGTACGGTCCGGTCAATGGCCGCGCACCCCGGGTACACCGCCACCGAACTCCTCCGGCAGAGCGGCCGCCCCGCCGCCGACCGGTTCTTCGAGTTGGGCAACTCGATCTCGTGGGCCGGCCTGACCCCGGAGATGGGCGCGCTGTCCGTGCTCTACGCCGCCACCGTGCCGGACCTGCCGGGCGCGACGTTCGTGGGCCCCGACCGCCTCGGTGGGCTGAGGGGGCATCCCGCCATCGTCCGATCGAGTCGCACGTCCCACGACAGGCGCGTCGCCGCAGCGCTCTGGGAGCGGTGCTCGGAGATGGCGGCCTTCCGGTAGCCCGTTCCGCGGTGGACTCAGGCGAGCCCGGACGCGGCCAGTCCCTCGCGGAGCCGGTCGAGGTGCTCCGGCGGGCCCTGGAGCAGAGGCATGCGGAGTCGATCGGATCCGATCAGGCCCTGCATCTTGAGGGCGGCCTTGATCTGGATCGCTCCCTGCGAGGTGTGCATGATCGCGTCGACGGCCGGGATCAGACGGGTGTGGATCTCGCGGGCCCGGGGCAGGTCGCCGGCGTCGACGGCGTCGACCATGGCCCGGTAGTCGTCACCGGCCACATGCCCGACCACCGAGACGACCCCGGTGGCCCCCAGCGCGAGGAACGCGAGGTTGAGCACGTCGTCGCCGGAGAACCACAGCAGCTCGGTCTCGGCCATGAGCCGGCTGGCCTCGAACAGATCGCCCTTGGCGTCCTTGACCGCACGCAGACCCGGGATCTCCGCCAACCGCCGGATCGTGTCCGTGGCCAGCGCGGTACCGGTCCGCCCCGGGATGTCGTAGGCCATCACGGGGCGGCCGGCGGCGTCGGCGATCATGCGGAAGTGCTCGACGATCCCGTGCTGCGTGGGTTTGTTGTAGTACGGCGTGACCACCAGGAGGGTGTCGGCGCCCCGTTTCACCATCTCGGTGGCCGCGCGGATCGAGTGCTCCGTGTCGTTGGTGCCGCACCCGGCCATCACCGCCACGCGGTCTCCCACCGCGTCGACGACGGCGGCGACCGCGTCGTAGTCCTCCTCGTCGGTCGTGGTGGCGGACTCGCCGGTCGTGCCGTTGACCAGCAGTCCGTCGTGGCCGTGGTCGGCCAGATGGACGGCGAGTCGCTGGAGACCGTCGAAGTCGATCGAGCCGTCGTCGTGCATAGGGGTCACCATCGCGGTGATGACCCGACCGAAGGGATTGTCCGACATGGGCACCAGGATAGGCGTTGCCGGATGATCGTCACCCCGGTGCGGCCCCCGCGGTGACGACCGGAGGCACGTCGAGGGCCTCGCGGTTAGGGTCGACACCACCCCGCACACACCACCACAGGAGGACCGCATGAGTTCGGAGAAATCCCCCGAGACCCCGGAGGACCTGGGCAACACGATCGACGGCACACGGGTGGGCGACGGCAGCGCGCCGGATCCGGCGACCGCGCAGGACGCCTCCGGAATCGACCCGGATGCGCCGGGCAGCGGTGGCCACAGTGACGGGCAGAGTGTCGGCCCCGGGGACGGGACCGCGACGACGGGTTCGCGCGGCCTGGAGGAGCAGAAGCGGATCTACCAGACCCCGGAACAACCTGACCACGCCCTGGGCGGAAGTGAGGGCACCGCCGACGGGATGTAGACCCCGGGAGGGTCAGCGCACCTTGTCCGGGTTGGTGTCGAGGAAACGGCCCAGCGTGTTGTCGACGACGAGGTGTGCCACCTCGTTGGTCGTGGCGACCCCCACGCGCAGCGTGGCGACCAGAGCGTTCTGCAGCATCGAAACCTCCCAGCGAAAGATGTGACTGCCGTCACTGACGGCTGTCAGCCTACGCCCGGTCGCGGGGGACCGTAGTCACATCAGCGAAAAAAGTTGGACGGCCGTTCTGGTCGCCCGGCCCGCCCCGGCCAGGGTGGGGACGACGATACTATTGCTGTTGTATCAGCTATGGGTGGGGGTGCCGTGTCCGGTCCAGAGGTCAGAATCCATCGATCGTCCACGCGTTCCCACACCGGCGGGGGGTGGCTGGACTCGCGCCACTCCTTCTCCTTCGCCCGACACCAGGACCCGATGAACACCCACTTCGGGCGACTCCTGGTCAACAACGACGACCGGATCGCGCCGGGCAGCGGGTTCGACACCCACGGCCACCGCGATATGGAGATCATCACCTGGGTCCTGTCCGGTTCTCTGGTCCACCAGGACTCCGAGGGCCATAGCGGGATCATCTACCCCGGGCTCGCCCAGCGGATGAGCGCGGGGTCGGGAATCCTGCACTCCGAGCGCAATGACGGCTGGCGCGACGGTTCGATCCAGCACTCCGAACCGCCCACCGAGCCGGTCCACCTGGTCCAGATGTGGGTCGTCCCCGACTCCACGGGCGGAGACCCGGGCTACGAGCAGTGCGAGATCGAACACGGCGAACTGGAGAACCGTCTAGCCGTCGTCGCCGGAGGCCTCCGTGCCCACGCCGACCGGGCCGCCATCCGCATCCGCAACGACAGCTCCGCCCTCCATGCGGCGCGCCTCCATCCGGGCAGGTCGGTACAGCTCCCCGACGCGCCCTACCTCCACCTCTATGTGCCCGTCGGCTCGGTCGAGCTGGAGGACTGCGGAGAGCTGTCGACCGGCGACGCCGCGCGGCTCACCGCCACGGGCGGCCGACGGGTCACCGCCGGCACGGACTGTACAGACGGTGCCGAGATCCTCGTGTGGGAGATGCACGCGGGGATGACGATGCTCGACGTGAGAGGACACTGACGACGATCTCAGTCGGGGTCGGTGGGCTGCTCGAGTGGGTTCGGCGCGCCGTCGTCCTCCTCACCGTTCGGGATCCGGTGGAGCGGGCCGATCGGTTCGGGCGAGGGTGTGGTCTCGTTCTTCTCGAACTCCTCGGGCGAGTATGCGCGGTCCCACTGCCTCGTCACAGTGGGCGTACGTTCGCCCAGATCGGCGGAGATCCCCTTGACCAGGCTGTACATCATCACGAAGCCCATGACGAAGAAGGGCAGACCGATGACGGTGATGACCTCCTGGAGGGCGGTGAGTCCACCCGTTCCGGTTCCGGCGAGCAGCGTCGCGGCCACGGCGCCCATGAGGACGCCCCAGATCACACGCTGGTGCGTCGGCGACGGCGAGACGGTGTCGTCCTCCCCCGAGGCCATCATGTCCACGACCATCGCGGCGGAGTCGACCGACGTGGTGAAGAAGATGACGACGATCAGCACGGCGATCCCGGAGACGAGGGTCGCCAGCGGGTAGTTCGACAGGAACGCGAACAGCGCACCCGGGATGTCACCGTCGTCGACCACCGCCTCCACCAGTCCACCGGGCCCGTTCAGCTCGATGTCGAACGAGGCCATGCCGAACACGCCGAACCACACGATGGAGAAGGCCACCGGGAGGACGAGCACCCCGAAGACGAACTCGCGGATGGTCCGGCCACGGCTGATCCGGGCGATGAAGATGCCGACGAACGGCGACCACGTGATGGTCCACGCCCAGTAGAAGACGGTCCAGGTGTTCTGCCACGTCGCCAGGTCACCGTCGGCCGGGAACACGTTGTTCCAGAACGCCAGTTCAGGCAGGGTCGAGGCGTACACACCGAAGGTCTCCACCGTCCCCTTGAGCAGGAACAGGGTGGGTCCGGCGATCACGATGAAGGCCAGCAACGCGACGGCCATGGCGATGTTGACGGTGGACAGCCGCTTGATCCCCTTGTCCAACCCGGCGGCGACAGAGATGCACGCGACCGTGGTGACGACACCGATGACGAGCACCTGCACCAGCGGCGACACGGTGATCCCGAAGAGCTCGTTGAGTCCGGCGTTGATCTGGAGGGTGCCGAGCCCGACGGAGGTCGCCACACCGAACACCGTGCCGACCAGCGCCACCACGTCGATGGCTTTGCCGATCGGTCCGTAGACGCGGTTGCCGAGGATGGGCGCGAAGATGGAGCTGACGCGCGGGGGCATCTTGCGCTTGTAGATGAAGTAGGCGAAGGCCAGAGCGGGCAGCGCGAAGATCGTCCAGGTGTGCAGCCCGAAGTGGTAGAGCGTGAAGGCCATGGCCTCCTGGGCCGCCTCCCTGCTCCCCGGATCGACCCCGCCGCGGGGCGGGGTGGCGAAGTGCGAGATCGGTTCGGCCACGCCCCAGAACATGAGGATGGTGCCGATCCCGGCGGCGAACAGCATGCCGAACCAGGCCGCTGTGGAGTGCTCGGGCTCCTCGTCGTCGGCACCGAGCCGGACGTGGCCGAACCGACTCAGCGCGATCCACAGCAGGAAGAGCAGGAAGATCGAGACCCCGGCGATGTAGAACCACCCGAGGTTGGTCATGATCCATCCCGAGGCGGCGCCGAACACCTCTCCCACCCAGTCCCCCGCCACGAACGTGACCACCACGAAAGCGACGATGACCGCCACAGTCGTGAGGAAGATCCCCGGGTCCGTCCTGAGTCTCAGTGCGCGCGTTATCCGTTCGGACATGGTCTCCCTCGTCTGTTCGGTGTGCTTGGCGGCGGTCCCGCTGCCCGGGCCCGGACTCAGTAGGCGAAGTTGTGCACCACGAACACTTTGCCGCCGGCCGAGTAGGCGATCCCCATTCCCGCCGAACGGTACCCCGGGTCGATCAGGTTGTCGTTGTGGCCGGGTGAGTTCTTCCACAGGTCGACCAGACATACGGCCCCGCAGTGCGTCCCCGCGGCGACGATGTTCTCCCCGAAGCCCCGGCTCAGCAGGGCCTGGTTGTGGTAGACGGCGTCCTGGGCGGCCAGCCTGTCGGCCCAGGCCTGAGCCTCGCGGTCCAGATCGGCGTTGGGGGCGAGGACGCGGAGACCCTTCGACACCCGGTACGAGTCGATCTCGCGGACGATGCCCTCGCGCAACCCCCCGGAGACGGGTCGATACACCATCTCCGTCGAGCCGACCGCCGCCCACACCTCGGCCGGCACCGCGGCACGGGCCTGGGAGATCAGCCCGTCCACCACGTGCTGCGGGATGAACGGCGGTAGGGCCTGGGCGGAGGCCGTGGCGGCCCCACCACTGATCAGAGTGGCGGAGGTGACGGCGATTGTCGCGAGTGACGCGGTGAGCCTGGAGCGCATGGAGGTGATCATGCCGTTCCGGCGCGCCTGAAGCGAGTCGATTGACGGATGAAGTAGCGCCCCCGCGTTACGGCCGTGACCTGCGAATATCAGTGTTACTGGTGGTACTGAAGTTAACGTGGGACCAGGAACAGACCGGCGCCCGGCAGGACCTCGACGGTCACCGGAAGTGGCGCCACGGCGTCACCGTCGGCGAACGCCTCCACCTCCGGAGCGTCGATGCGGACCGACCTGCACCGCCTCGTGGTGACCCCACGGAGGCCCACGTGGGTGCCGGAGTAGATCCTGCGGAAGTGCCACGCCAGCCGGGGCTTGGAGATCCTGCCGACGTAACACACATCGAACAGGCCGTCGGATCGATCCGCGTCGGGGGCGATCCTCATGTCTCCTCCGTAGGTCCGGGTGATGGCGAAGGCGCTGAGAAGGACCTCCGCCTCGATGGTCTCCTCCCCCGGCTCACCGGCGTCGAAGGTCATGCGGAACGGGCGGGGCCGGTAGGTCGGGAACTCGATGACCGAGGCCAGGACGTAGCGAAGCGGCCCCCGGAGGATCGACATCTCGTTGACGCGACGGTTGACCGCCGAGTCGAGCCCCGCGCACAGTACGGACGCGAAGAGGCGGGGCGCGCCGCCGTCCGGAGTGGCCCGGCCCAGGTCCACCTGCTCCACGCGACCGGCGGCGACGACATCGGCGGCGGCCTCGGGACTGGTCAGCGGGATGCCGTACTCACGGGCGAGGTCGTTTCCGGTGCCCGCCGGGATGATGCCGATCGGGACACCCGAGAACGCCTGTGCCTGCACGGCCAGCGAGACCATCCCGTCCCCTCCGCACACGACGAGGGCGTCCACCCCGTCGGCGACAGCCTGCCGGGAGAGGTCGAGGGACTCCTGCGCGTGTGCTCCCCTCAGGGACTCGACCTCGAGCCCGTGCGAGCGCAGCCTCGCTGCCGCCCTCTCCGCGATCCGCTCGCCGCGCCCCCCACCGGCGGCCGGGTTGATCAGCATCGCGACCGTCCGGATCCGGCGGTCGGACGGCGTCGCGCTCACGGGACCAGTGTCCCCGGGTTGCACACGCCCCGCGGATCGACGGCGTCCTTGACCGCTCGCAGCATCCGCACCCCCACCTCGCCGATCTCGGCCGCGAGGTAGGGCTTGTGGTCCACGCCGACGGCGTGATGGTGGGTGATCGTCCCGCCCGCACGCATGATGGCCTCGGACGCCGCCCGCTTGGCGTCCGTCCACTGGGTTATGGGGTCCTCGCCACGCTGGCCCGCCACCACCGTGAAGTAGAGCGAGGCCCCCGTGGGGTAGACGTGACTGATATGGCACATGACCAACGCGGGGGTGCCGCTGGACTCGAGCGAGTCGCTCAGGGCCCGGGCGACGGCCTCCCGTAGCGCGGACAGGTTCGACCAGTCGGTGGCGGTCTCCAGCGTCTCGACCAGCGCGCCGTTGTCGATCAACGAGTCTCTCAGCACGGGCGCACCGAAGCGGCCGTGCTCCCACGCCTCGGCGGGGCCGGCGCCCAGCGACACGGCCCCGTGGGCGAGCAGCAGCGCCCGTGTCTCGGCGTGGCGGGACCCGGTGTGGTCGGCCGTGCCCTCGAAGAGCGTCAGACACAGGCATCCTGCGGCCTGACCTCCTCCGGCGTCCGCCCCCTGGCCGATCGCCTCGGTGGCGGTGGCCAGGTTCACGGCCGTCTCCGATTCGTCGGACAACCGGATGACGGTCGGCCCCGTGCCCTGTTGCTCGACAGCACGCAGTGCCGCCGCGCCGGTGGCGAAGTCCGGGAAGCGGAACGCCTCGTGTCGGACCGTCTCCGGCACCGGGTGGATCCGCAACCGCACCCTGGTGCACACACCGAACGCGCCCTCGGATCCCAGCAGCCACTGCCGGAGGTCCGGCCCGGCGGCCGAGGCGGGGGCCCGGCCCGCCTCGATCACGCCGACCGGCGTCACCACGGTCACCCCGCGGACCATCTCGTCGAAACGCCCGTAGCCGGCCGAGGCCTGCCCGGACGACCGGGTCATGGCGTACCCGCCGAGGGTCGCGTAGGGGAAGGACTGCGGGAAGTGCCCCAGCGAGAATCCGTGGTCGGCCAACAACTCCTCCGCCCGGGGGCCCGACAGGCCCGCCCCGAGGACCGCCTCGCCCGACTCGGGGTCGATCGACTCCAGGGAGTCGAAGTGCACGAGGTCCACCGAGATCACCGCCCGGTGGCCGCCGGCGTCCGGGTTCAGCCCCCCCACCACGGAGGTCCCGCCGCCGAAGGGGACCATAGCGACCCCCTCGCGGCCGCACCAGTCCAGCAGGGCCGACACCTCGTCGTCGTCGCGGGGGGCGACCACCGCGTCGGGGCAGTCCACGTGCGGCCTCAGGCGCCAGGAGAGCAGGTCCGGTGTCGACTTCCCCCTCGCCCGCGGCAGTCGCTGCGCGTCGTCGGTCGAGAGGTTGCCCTCCCCCACGATCGCGGCGAGAGCCACCAGGTCGGGTCCGGTGAGGCGGGACGGGGAGGCCGTCACCGCGCCGGGGTCGAAGTGCAAGCCGCTCTCGGCGGTCACCCCGAGCACGTCGCGCAGGAGCCCACGGATGCCCTCGCCCAGGTCCCTGGCCTCCGCCTCGGTGCCCCATCGGGACAGTGCCATCGGAGGTAGCGGGAGGTTGTCAGCGGAGTTCATGTCGCCCATACTGGAACAGTAAACCCCAATCTGTTCCGTTTTCGGCGATTCCGTTGTGGGCAGTCTCGACGACGACGGGCACCGAGAGCGCGAGGTATCGCGCGCAGGGCGCCACGCGCCAGTCAGGAGTCCCGGTGACCTCGACCGCCCCGGTGCCGTCGTCCGCTGCGGCACCGTTCCTCACCCCGGCACCGACCCTCACCCCGGCAGCGGCGACCGGCCGCACCACCGGCACCCGCGACCGCGCGCTCACGGCCGCCCGCACCTCGATCCTCGAGATCGGCGCCACGCGCACGACGATGGTCGAGGTGGCCCGCCGCTCCGGCGTCGGGCGGACCACCCTCTACCGCCACTGGCCGGACGCCACCGCGCTCTTCGCCGACCTGCTCACCCGCGAGCTCACCGAGGTCGTCGAGCGCGTCGACCCCTCGCTGCCCGGTTCCGCTCCGCAGGACGCGGACGAACTCGTCCGGCTGCTGTGCACCTTCGCGGACGAGGTGCGGACCAACCCGCTGCTGGACGCGTTCCGCAGGCACGAGTCCGCAATGCTCTCCGAGTACGTCTTCCACAGGCTCGGCACCTCACAACGCCATCTCGTCCACGTGCTCCGAACCCTGCTCTCGCAGGTGATCACAGGCGATCCCCGCCTCGCCGGACGCGACGCGGACCGTACCGCCGCCATGCTCTTCCTCGCCGTCCAGGGCCTGGTCCTGTCGGCCCCGCTCGCCGATCCCCCGCTCGACCCGGACGGCTGGCGCACCGAACTGCACCTGCTCATCAGGGGGTACCTCGGCCTGTGACCGCTCACACCGCCCCGGGCGGCTCGGCTCGCGCCGGGTCCCCGCACACCACCGCCCTGTCCGCCGCGCGGCGGACAGGGCGGTGGTG